>CAKSOR010000209.1 GCA_934477985.1 uncultured Eubacteriales bacterium | reverse complement strand
GGTCAAGCTCGCCAAGGCACTTTTTCGAGAGCTTCGCCGCGCGCCATTCAACTCCGTTTACCGTGACCGAGAGGTACACTCCGTCGAGTCTCAGCGGCATTCCGCTCCTGAGCCCCAGCAGCTGCTGCTTTCTGCCCTTGAAGAAGTCCAGAACGACATCCTCATGGGTGAGCTGGAGCGTGATCTCCTCCGGTTCGGGATAATAGCGTCTGTCATCGACCTTCTCAACGCCCGGGACATCAAACTGATCGAATATCCCGCGGTTCGTGTGGATGTACAGCTCGCTCTTCGCCCTTGTCATCCCGACATATATCGCGCGTCTTGTCTCGTCGTTGTCCGCCGTGACATTTTTCAGCATTATACAGACTCTGTCGAACTCGCGCCCCTTCGACTTGTGAATCGTCGACACAAGAACCGAGTCGCTGTCCGCGCCGTAGAAATCCTCGTAGTTCGACTCGCGGATGAATTCCTCAAGGTCGGTGCGGTAGCGCACGCGGTTTGTCTTCTCAAACTCGGAGATGAGCACAAGGCAGTTATTCAGGCAGGAACTGCCGGAATATTTCAGCATAAGCGCTTTTTTAGAGTTCGACCAGTTCTCGTCGCTTATTGTCGGCGAGTCGAGCGACTTGTCGATCTGCTTCAGAAAATATCTGATCTCCGCGAGATTGTAGAGACTGAAGCCTTTGAGCGACTGAATCAGCTTCGCCTTCACGCCGCGCTTTGTAACCAGTCCTAGAATCCGCAGCGCCTCTTCGTTCGTCGAGGTCAGGACACAGACTGTTTTTCCCTTCTCCGTCCTGACCTCCTCCGCGAGCGGGATCTCCATGTTCTCGCACGAATGGCGGGTAATTCGGACGATTCCGTTGTCGGTCTGAACGGCGCTGACATCTCTGGTCTTCATCCGGTCGGTGATCGTCCCGGCGAAGGCGTTTGCGAGCGCGACGATGTTCGGTCGGCTGCGGTAGTTCTCGACCATCTCATAGCGCACCGCGCCGAAATCGTCGATCAGCGAGCGCATGTATTTCGAGTCTGAGCGGCGGAAGGCGTAGATATTCTGGTCGTCGTCCCCGACGGCAATCACGCGCATGTCGTCGTTGTGCTTCATGAGCGCCTTCACAAGCGCGAACTCGCTCGCGTCCATATCCTGAGCCTCGTCGATGACAAGCACCGTCTTCGCGATCCGGTTCGGTTCAACCTCGCCGTTCTCGATGAGCTCCGCAGCGTCGGAGACAACGCGGTCAGAGCTTTCGAGCGAGCCGATTTTCCCCAGAAGATCAAAGCAGTATGAGTGGAAGGTCTTTATCTCGACAAACGCGGCGGCGTTTCCGATGAGGTCAATGAGCCGCTTCTTGAACTCGGTCGCCGCGGCTCTCGAGAAGGTCACCATTAAAAGCTGCTCGTGTTTCACATCTTCAAGCAGCATCAGCGACGCCAGCTTGTGGACAAGCACGCGGGTCTTTCCGCTTCCGGGACCGGCGGCGACGACGATGTATTTCGACGACGAGTCGTTTATGATCTCAGACTGAATGGCTGAGAGGTCGCCGAAGAGCTTTTCGTATTTTTCGGGAGTTATGTTGCGTTCGATCTCCCTGGCGCGCTCGCCGGCGAAATATTTCTGAATGAATTTCCTGTAATCGAGTCCGAAATAGTCCTTCACAAAGAGAAGCGCGGCGTTGTAATCCTTTACCATCAGGTTCGCGTACTCACCGACAATGTGTATCTGCTGGATTTTCTGCTTGTAGTACTCACTGAGCGCCTTGTAGTCGTCGACCTTATAGCGGATCTTGTTGTCGCGTATGAGCCTTGTGAGCTCCATTCCACTGTAGAGAACGAGAAATCCGCCCTCGAGCTTCATCGCGCCGATCTTCGAGAGATACAAAAGCGAGTCCTCGACGTCGCCGAGCGCGATTCCGGACTGTTCGGTAAGTCCGTTCGCCGCGAGATATGCCTTCCAGAGCCCGACGAGCGAAAACTGCACCGGCAGCTCCTCGCGCTCCGTGTCCTCGAGATCGACCGCGTGCCGCCTGAAAAGCTCGCTGACCGCGAAACGGCAGATGTCGATTCTCCGCCCGAACTTCCCGATAAGCCGCTGAAACTCGTCAGTCAGGGCTATCGCGCAGTCGGAAAACGGCGCGGCGTCGTCTGACTGAACGCTCTCCGGACGCGAGATGTAGTTCTTTATCGTCAGATAGAAAAGTATCGTGCGGATCATCTTTATCGACGAAAACGAGAGTCCCGCCTCAAGCGCGGAGTCGTTGACCTTTTTCAGCGAGAACACTTTCGGGCACTCGGCGAGCTTTTCAAGTACAAAGCGTTCGATCTTCGCGAAGCGCTCGAGAATCTGCAACGAGCGGTTCTTCGTGTCCGACGCCATGATGTAAGCCGTCATGTCCTGTGAGTCGGCGAGCAGACCGTCGCGGCGCATCAGCTCCACAAGCGACACGACTTCAGATTTTTCGAGCCCGAGCGTGTCGGCGAGGTAATCGACCCTCGACTCAGCGTCGTCGTTTCCGGCTTTCGCGATGCTACGGCTCGAGATCAGCGATTTGATTATCCGCTTCGCGTTGATTTTCTGCGCGTCCGAGGCGATCTGTGAACGGTCGATGCGGAAGCTCGCCTCCTCCATGTTCTTCGCTAAAATACTCGTCGCGTAGACATGCGGGACGTTCTGACCGCGTCTTATGTAACCCGCGCTCTCAAGCGCCGCGACCGCTGTTTTGACGCGGGTTTCCATGTCGCTTCCCGAGTCGTCCCATCCCGCCTGACGGGCAATTTCGAGCGGTGAGACGCAGACGCTCGCCCTCTCGCGCGTGAGATCCTTTATCGCCTTCCAGACCTGCTGGATCTCGCTGATGCTGAGCTTGGTCTGGTTGAGCAGAATGAAATGCTTGTTGAGATCGTTGTCATTGTAGAGCACATAGCAGTCCGCCTCGAGCTTCGGGTCGCGTCCGGCGCGTCCCGCCTCCTGAACGTAGTTCTCGAGCGAGTCGGAAATATCGTAGTGCACGACAAGCCCGACGTCCTTCTTGTCGACTCCCATTCCGAAAGCCGACGTCGCGACGATTATCTTCACCTCGTTCGCCGCGAAAGCCTCCTGCACGGCGATCTTGTCGTTTGACTCCATTTTGCCGTTGTATGGCTTCGCGGGAAAGCCGTCTCCGGTGAGCCTCGCGGCTATGTCATAAGTGCGCTTGACACGCGAGACGTAGACGATAGTCGGACAGTTCTTCGACTCGACAAGCTCGCGCAGAGTGGCGTATTTCTGATCCTCGGTCTCCTTGAAAATGACCGAATAGTGCAGATTTTCTCTCTCGGCGTTTGTTGTGAAGAGCTCGAGCCTGATCCCGAGCTTATTCTGAAAATAATCGCGGATGTCGCTTATTACTTTCTGCTTCGCGGTCGCGGTGAAGCAGGAGACCGGGATCGCGTCGAGTCCTTTCTTTTTCTGCAACTTCCGGATGAAGTCGCCGATGTAGAGATAATCGACTCTGAAATCCTGTCCCCACGCCGAAAAGCAGTGTGCCTCGTCGATTACGAATCTGACGACATTCCGCGACAAAAGCAGTCTTTCGACAGTCTTTGAACGGAGCTGCTCGGGCGAGATGTAGAGCAGCGACGCGAGTCCCTCGGCTACTCTGGCGATCGCCTCCGATCGCTCGATCGGGCTCAGCATTCCGTTGACCGTGACGGCGTCGACGATTCCCTTTTCGCTGAGATTGTCGACCTGATCCTTCATCAGCGACTGAAGCGGCGAGATAACGACGGTCAGTCCGCGCTCGGCACGTCCAGCGATCAGCGCGGGGAGTTGAAAGGTTATCGACTTTCCGCCGCCGGTCGGAAAGACCGCTAAAAGCGATCTGCCATCGACCGCAGCCTGCGCGGCTTTCTCCTGAAGCGGCTCGCCGTTATAGGTGCGGAAACTGTCATAGCCGAAGAATTCGCGAAGCTTTTTGTGAATGTCGAGCGCGCCGCGGCAGTAATCGCATTTTCCGCAGGGGATGCTGCGCAGGAACTTCATCACGGTCTCGATCTGCGGGTGGCTTTTGGTGAGCCACGGCGGGGTTATCGAATAGTGGTCGTTCGTTCCGACAAGCGCGAGCGCGTAGGCGAGCTCGACCGGATACTCCGACGCGAGCGACTCAATGTCCGACTCCGCGCAGATCATACCGGCATATATCGAATGCGCCGCCTCGGAAAGCTCCTCAAATCCCTGATCGAATCCGACGAATCTGAAAAAGCCCGAGAACTCCGGTTTGTCGCCGAGAAGCGTGAAGAACAGCCGCTTTTTCGGGAGATCGAGCTTTGAGAACGCGTTTATCTCATCATAGAAAAGCGTCCGCGCCTTTTTCGCGTCGTTAAGCGGATTGTTGAGTTCGTCGGAGATCAGCTTATCGTCCTTTAAAAGCGCGTGATAGGGTCTTTCGGGGAAAAGCAGCGGCGACAGACACAGAGTGTCGATGTATCTGAATCCATATGTCCGCGAAAACACCGGGAGAAGATATTTCAGATCGTGCGCTATGATATTGTGCCCGCAGATATATTCCGAGCCGAGCAGGAAATCCTCGATCTCGCGCACCGAGGTCGTGTGAAGCTCAATATTTTCGGATGTCACCGCGCCGATGTCATGTATTTTCTTATCATCGGCTCCGACCTCGCAGTCGATAAAGGCGATGGTTCCGCCGATCCGCTGACGGTATTCCGAAGTGATCATGTGATATTCCCCCCAATGTATGTCGTTTTATTATTTATTATAACATATCCGGAAGAATTTTGCAATATGATCGTCGAAAAAACATCGTTTATGTGAGCTTTTGTTCAGAGTTTTCCGGTCTCTTCACGCAGATAAGCCATCAGCCGTCCCGTAACGCCGGGATAGAGATACAGCACACACATCGCGGTGTCCGGGAGACCGTACTTTTTGGCACTGTGATAGAGCGAATCCGGTTTCTTGCGCTGTTGTTCAATCTGCATTATGAAAGGCTCAACGTTAAAACTCGTGTGTAAAATCTGTATAAATATTCGCGGTTAACAATGCGTTCACACGCGTCCTTTCTATGTATTTTTAATTGCCTTCAACAGCCTTCTGTCCGCCACTCTCTTCAGCGGATTTTACCGCCTGTGCTTTTTTGTTGTGGATTTTCACTCAGCTCATTCGTCCGTGCTCGACTGAGTAGACCTTGTCGCAAATCTTCATAGTGGATTTCCTGTGCGAGACAAGCATTATTGTCCGCCCGCAGTTTTCCTCGCAGAGCGACCTGAGGATTACCGCCTCATTCAGGCTGTCAAGATTGCTCGTCGGCTCGTCAAGCAGCATGAACGGCGCGTCATGCAGAAACGCTCTCGCAAGTCCGATACGCTGTCTCTCTCCGCCCGAAAGTGTGTCTCCAAGCTCTCCGACCGGAGTGTCATAGCCCTGTGGAAGGG
>CAKSOR010000208.1 GCA_934477985.1 uncultured Eubacteriales bacterium | reverse complement strand
CTCCATAGCCAGTGCAAATTGCGGTGCTCCACGGTTGGGACGCTTACCTTCATTGAACATTCCTTTCACACCGTTCTGATAACCGTTGCCAAGAATAAGTCCCAAAACGTTCACACCATTTTCGAGATTTTTTGTCACATCATAATCGTCATAGAAATAGATGTGATTGGGGTTGCTTGTATAAGGCGCTAGACGACCCTTGGTGATCTCCACTCCATTGATAAAGAGTCGGTAATAGCCAAGTCCACAGATCGTCAGATGCGCACTCTCGGGTTTGTCAAGTTCTATCAAACGGCGAATATAGGGTGCAGGAATGTGTTTTTCAATTGTACAATATTCCTCCGTTGCATGATAAAAACGGCGCGACATTATAGTCATATTTTTCTCCCTTCATTTATTTCCTGCTTTCTTATAACCTTCAACTGTTTCATCAATACTTGTCTGAAGCTTTTGACGGATGGATTCGATCTTTGAGATAACGTCATGATCATTTCCCATGACCATCGAGCTGAATATTCCATCGCGAAGTATCGGGCACCAAGTGAGATCTCCATGGTCGCATACTCGGTTTTCGAAGATCACATTCAGCATCTCAGACGACTCTTCGTCACGCGTCAGTTTCGACTCAAGCATGATATCATAATAAGCGGGTATAGTAGTGTTTCTTGATTCTGAGCAGAGAGCCTCGAGGACAGCTCCAATCATGTCCGGGTCATTTACGTTAACCGGCACCATTCCCATCAAAAGCATCGCTACACGCGACCAGTATTTCTCCTGAGTCTCCTCGTATTTCGGAAAGGGAATTATTCCAAAATTGATCTCGGTGTCACGCATTTGGTCAAGCGTATAAAGACGCTGGAATGCGAAAAGTCCCTGCCCGTCTTCGAATTTCGGAGTTTCTGTAGTTCCGTTATGATTGCTGCTCGGGAACCAGATATCATCACTCCAGATTATATTCAGCAGCTTGTCGAAGGAATTCAAGAATCTCTCATCCTTGTCAGCCGAGAGGTATGGGATATCATCCTTATCCTTCGAAATCACAAGCTCTCCTGCGCCTATCCAGAACGATGACGGAATCTCTTTAGGTATGGAAATATAGCCGTACCGGTCATTCTTATCCATCTTTGAATCACCGTTCAAATCCGAGACCGCGGCTTTTGCCTGAGTTTGGAACGCGTCATATGTCCATTTTCCTTCTCTGACAAGATCATAAACATCATCGAGTTTGAGCTCATCATGGAGCTTCTTGTTGAAAATAATCGCACCTGTTCCATCATGAGAGGAGAATGAATAGTCTCCGACCGCCATAAAATTTCGGTTTGCGATTGAAAGTGAGGCGTTCAGGCTGTCGCACCAGTATTTCTTGGTTAAGTCAACATACTTCAAATCTCGGTAATCATAGAGGTATCCCGCCATAGCGAGTACGTTCACGTTGTTAGCGAAATCCATAACGAGATCATAACTGTCGTCGCCTGAGAGAATACGGTTCTCCATGTCCCGGAGATTCGCGGTCGGTGCGTAATCAGTCAGTGAGACCTTCATGATTATATCAAGACGCTCCTCAACATTACGGTTTCTTATATAGATCGCGTCGTTTATCGTGTCAGCGTTCTGCTCATTCACGTCAATGATTGAGCGCGCACCTGAGAGCGTGGCCTGGTCAAAGGTTAGAACCCTGAACTCTTTTCCGTCGTATTTGAGCTGTGGAAGCTCATCAGTATACTTAGAGGTGGTCTCAGTCAAATCCATGCCTTTCTCCGAATCAATGGTCACGTCTGTTTTTCCGGAATCGACTGCGTTATTACCACATGAAGTGAGCATAGCCCACATGAGGATAATCACCATGAGCTTTTTCTGCATAGTATTTACCTCCTTAATGATTACTTGTTCGCATCAATAATCGTTTCCAAGAACAATTTATATGAATTCGAAGAGACATTTTTCCTCGCAGCACAGCTTGACAGAAATGTCGTGGGATTCTTAAGACCATCTATGAAGAGTTCGACAGGAGATTGTGTGATTTCCCCATCAAGTATTGTCGAATTATTATACAGATAGCCGTGACTCATCGAAAGGCTCTCAAGAATAAGATCGTACATCTCAGCCGACTCATCATCTCGCGAATATTTGGTCTTGAGTGCCGTCTCGAAATAAGTAGGTATAACGAGCTCATGATTCGCGGCTGCGAGCGCCTCAAGAGTCGCGAACGCCTTGTCCTGATCAGAGCATGTGACAGGCATAGAGATAGCAGAGTGGGTAGTACGGCTGGCAGTACGATAATTCTTCTGAGCTTTATCGTACTTCGGATATGGCAGTATTCCGTAATCCTGCTTCATATCGCGGAGATCAGAGATCGCGTCACCCATCTGTGCAGTCATCATAAGAACCTCGCCCGACGCGAATTTTGACGTAAGGCGATTGTAGTCCCCAACATCACTCGATATAGTCTTCGCACCATCGAAAAGGAATCCACCGTCAGTCTCAAAAAGCAGTTTGTACATTTTTGATACAACATCGAAATCATGTTCTGTCCCGAATGTGTAGATGAAATCGTCACCGCTTCTTGTAAAAGGATCGACTTCATTCGATGCCATGAATCCACAGAGATGGTACTTGTCGTGTACAACGAATCCCAGCTTGTCCTCATAGTCGTACCTTCCATCACCGTTCAGATCCTCAGCCGCGGCGGCTGACATCTCTATCAGCTTGTCAAGCGTCCAATCGCCGCTCCGTGCAAGCGCGTAAGGGTTTTCAAGCTTGTAGTTTTCAAACAGCTGTTTGTTGAAATACACGCAGAACGCGTCGCTCAGGTATCCGGTCGAATACTCGCCGACAAGGAAATAGAGCGCTCCGCCGAGTGAAGCTTGTTCCTTGATGTCTCCAGCCCACCATGAGCGTTCGGTATCGATATATTCGGCGTCTGAAAGATCAGTAAGTATACCCTCAGGTATTATACTTGGATAGACCGATACCATCATCTCAGCCCAATCATAGGTATCATCGCCAGCCATAGCTGTCTGTGACAGATGATTTGCGTATTCGCTTCTCTCTCCAGGTGAAGTACCAGCGCGTTCAACGATGTCAAACTTAACCTTCAGTCGTTCCTCGACGCTCACACGACTCCTGTAAATCGCGTCGTTAACAATGTCGCCATTTTCCTCCGGAGCATAGAGTTCCGAAACATTTCCGGTACGGCAGAGAAATGTAACCTCCTCACCGCCGAAATCGAGTTCGGGAAGTGAATCCCTCTCTTTGGAAGTGACTTCTGTGAAATTCGAGGTCTCCCCGCCAGTCACACTCTCCGTGGTGTCGCTTGTTCCCGTTCCGCTCCCGCATGAAACCAACATCGCCGCAAGCAGAATGACAGTCGTAAGATTTCGCTTTTTCATTGTAGATCCGCCTTTCATATCTGTTTAATTTGTATGATTTTCCAACCTGTGTAATTGAGTATACCATAGTTTTGCGCGTTTGTCCAGTACTTTTGAAAAATGAAACAAAATGAAACATAATCCCCTCTTGCATTCCGGGCGATTTCCTGATATAATATTCTCACAGGCAAAACCTGAAATAATCAAAAGGAACTACTATAAATGAAAAATATCGAGCTCTCGGGTATCTGCCCGATAATCGCGACTCCGTTCTCGCGCTCCGGCGAGGTCGACTTCGACTCAATGAAAAATCTCCTGCGTTTCCTTGCCTCCGAAGGCTGCGGCGCGCTGACTCTCTTCGGCATCGCCGGGGAATACTATAAACTCTCCGACGACGAGCAGGACAAAATGGCACTCCTCACCGCCGATGAGTGCAAAGCCGCCGGAATCCCGTCGATAATGTCGGTCACAAAGCACTCGACCGCCTGCGCGATCGAACAGGCAAAGAAGCTCGAAGCGCTCGGCGCGGACTGTCTGATGCTCCTCCCGCCATTCTTCCTCAAGCCCTCGGGCGATCAGCTGTACGAGCACATGCTGAAAGTCTGCCGCTCGGTCGACATTCCGGTGATGATTCAGTACGCGCCCGAGCAGACCGGAGTCGCGATCGCACCGTCGGTGTTCGAGCGACTTTCGTCCGAAGCGCCGAACGCGCGTTACTACAAGATCGAGTGCAAACCCGCCGGAAAATACATAACCTCGATGCTTGAGGGCGGCAACAAGGATCTGCGCATCTTCGTCGGCAACGCCGGTTATCAGATGATCGAGGCGCTTGACCGCGGAGCTGTCGGTCTCATGCCCGGCTGTTCGATGGCTGACGTCTACAAGCTCGCCTACGACGCCTACATGTCGGGCGACCGCGCCGGGTGCAAGCGGATACACTCCGCGCTGCTCGAAATTCTCAACCATATCAGACAGAATGTCGAGATGATAATCTTCTACGAAAAACGGATACTCATGCGCCGCGGAGTCATTGAGACTGACTTCTGCCGCGAGCCATCGTTCAGCGCGGACAGGTATTTCGACAGTCTTTTTGACGAATATTATGAGATGATCTCGCGGTACTTCACGAAATGAAGGTCACGGTTCGCGAAATAGCCGCCACCGCTGGCGTGTCGATAACGACCGTCTCGAGGGTGCTGAACGGCTCTGAGAAGGTGCATCCCGAGACGCGCGACAAGGTGCTTTCGGCGATAAACGATTCGGGCTACCTCAGGCGCGAGCGCAAAAAGCCGCCGACGCCGCGGCAAAGCGTGCGGATCGTCCTCTCGGACACGACCGGAAAGAGCGCCTACGAACATCCGACCGTCTACACGATACTGTCAGGTCTCACCGGGCGGCTGAACGAGCTCGGGATCGGCAACTCGCTTCACATGCTCGGAAGCACCGCCGAGAGCGTCGACGCGCTGATCCGCGCTCCGGCTGACGGTTTCATCTTCATACGCACCCAGCGCGAGCAGGAGGACATGGTCATTCCGAAGCTCCTCTCGGAGCGGAGCGGTACGCCGATCCTGATGGTCAACCGCCGCATCGAGGACAAGCGGGTCAGCTACGTCAACATCGACGATTACGCGGCGGCTTACTCGGCGGTCGAATATCTGATCGGGCTCGGTCACCGGAACATCGCGCTGATAAACGGCGACGAGACGCTGCGGAACTCGATACTCAGGCGTGACGGCTATCTCTCCGCGCTGAAAGCACACAGACTCGAGCCGGGGCTGACGCTCGCCGGAAAATACACCGAGGATTTCGGGCGCGAAGCGGCTTTAACACTCGCCGAACTTCCGAAAAAAAGCCGCCCTGACGCGGTTTTCACGACCTCGGACGTCATCGCGCTCGGACTCGTCAAGGGGCTTGTGAAAGCCGGATTCGCGCTTCCGGCTGAAATGTCGATAATCGGCTTCGGCGACGTCGAATTGGCGTCGTACATCATGCCGTCGCTGACAACCGTTCGGATTCCGGCGCGTGAGATGGGCGTGCAGGCGGCAAACGCTGTCAACTACCTGATCTCCTCGCCGTCGATACAGAACATC
>CAKSOR010000207.1 GCA_934477985.1 uncultured Eubacteriales bacterium | reverse complement strand
AGCTTCCAGTTGAACAGCGAACCCAGCGCCGCGCGGATGCCGGAATTGGCGATCGACAGCGGAATCGCGCCCTCAAGCACGCCCTGCGGACAGAGGTACTTGCAGAAATACGGGTCGCCTATTCCGGTGTCTCCCTTCATGAACGCGGGCAGCAGGAACACCATCACAACCAGAACGACATATTTCAGGTATGTCAGAAACTTCAGCTTCTTGGTTGACAGCTTTTTCGTCGGGATTTTATGCAGCAGATCCTGCAACCATCCGAACGGACACAGAAATCCGCAGATGAACCTTCCGAGCAGTACGCCGAGCAGAATCAGAAATCCGGTGATATAGTATGAAAACCGGAATTTCGACGACCCGACCACCGCCTGAAAAGCGCCGATCGGACAAGCGCCCGACGCCGCCGGACAGGAATAGCAGTTGAGTCCCGGAACGCAGGCATATTTTCCCTTGCCCTGATAAAGACCGCCCTTCACGAAGTTCGGCAGATGAATGTTTGTCAGCAGTGCCGCGCCCGCCTGAATGAAGCCGCGAAAACGCGACATGATCTGCGACACGCCCTTATGTTTCTTATCCAATTCCGACACACTCCAGACATAAACGGATTGCCTTACCAAGCACGGTCTCCGCTTCCCCGCGCCAAGCGCCGAAGCACAACATGCCTATGCCGCACAGGAGCAGGGCTATCTGTACCACGCCTTTTCTTACAGATTGCAACGTTGAGTCACCTCTTTTTTATTTTCTGAATCCATTATACCACATGGGGTGTAAAATCTTTGTTAAAATCCGGAAACTTAACACAAAATTTATTTTTCGTATGGTATAATGGATACGTAGAAAGAGAAAGGAGTATACTATGCACATTCTTGTAGTAGAAGACGAACGGGCACTATGCGACACCATTGTCCGCAGTCTGCGGAGACTGGCGTACAGCGTGGATTACTGCTATAACGGAGACAAGGCGCTTGAACTCATCGATGTCGAGCGCTATGACCTGATACTGCTTGACCTGAATCTCCCCGGGACAGACGGCATGACGGTACTGCGGACACTCCGGAAGACCGACAGGGAGACGCGGGTGCTGATCCTCTCGGCACGCGGCGAGGTCTCCGATAAGGTTGAGGGGCTTGACTCGGGCGCGAACGATTATCTCGCGAAGCCCTTCCATCTGGCTGAGCTCGAGGCGCGGATAAGAAGTCTGACCCTCAGGCAGTTCACTCAGCGCGACGTCGTTCTCACCTGCGGGGAGCTCGCTTTTGACACAAAGGCGCGCACCGCTTCGGCATCGGGTCAGACGCTGACGCTTACAAGGAAGGAGACCGGGATTCTCGAATACCTGATGCTCCACAAGGGACGCCCGGTCAGCCAGGAGGAACTCCTCGACCACGTCTGGGACAGCAGTGTCGACAATTTCAGCAACTCGATACGGGTACATATCTCGTCCCTCCGGAAGAAGCTCCGCGCCGCCCTCGGATACGACCCGATACGCAACCGCATCGGAGAGGGATATATTATGGAAGGGAACAGGGAATGAAAAAGCTGTCTCTTCAATGGCGTATCGCGCTTATGACCGCGCTGATGATTGGAGTTACCTGCGTCGCGATGAATCTCCTGCTCTGCTATTCCGGCATGCACTATATGGATTCCATCGGGAATTATGTCACCGGCGGGAATTATGTCACCGGATACGAGAAACCCGACGACGGCGAGACCGCCAGTTTTGACCCATCTATAGTAGGGCTTGGCGATGAGCTTACCATCGTCGTGCACGGCGCGCAGGAGGAATTCCGGACTACCAACTGGTATATAACGGCTGCGGTGACGCTTCTCGGCGGAATCCTCGCCTATTTTGTCAGCGGACACGCGCTTAAGCCACTGCGCGATTTCGCTTCTCAGGTCGAAAAGGTGCAGATGAACAATCTCGCCGATATGCGGATACAGGACTCCGGACTATCAGAGTTCCGGCAGCTCAGCCGCTCATTCAACGAGATGCTCGAAAGACTGAACCACGCTTTTGAGGCTCAGCGGCAGTTCACCGGAAACGCCGCGCACGAGCTTCGTACGCCGCTCTCGCTCATGCAGGCGCAGCTTGAGCTCTTTTCAGCCGAGCACCCGGATGTTCTGCCCGAGACGGCGGAGTTCCTCTCACTGCTTCGGGAGCAGGTCGAGCGGCTGACGCAGATGACTAAGACCCTGCTTGAGATGAGCGGTCTCCAGACAGCGCCCCGGAGCGACTCGATAGAGCTCTCGCCGATGATTGAGGAGATATTCACCGACCTCGAGCCGCTCGCCGAAAAGAACGGTATCACGCTTGAGCACGACGGCGACGGCACGCTGACCGGAAGCGACACGCTTATCTACCGGCTGATATTCAATCTCACCGAGAACGCAGTCAAATACAACCGCGCGGGCGGCAGTGTCCGCGTTTCGGTGACAAACGAGGCGGAGGATATCCTGATACGCGTCTCGGACACCGGATACGGCATACCTGAGGAATACCGGCGAAGCATCTTTCAGCCATTCTTCCGGGTTGACAAGTCGCGCAGCAGGGAATACGGAGGCGCGGGACTCGGACTCTCGCTTGTGTGGGAGATAGCGGCTCTGCACGGCGGCGAGGTCTGGGTCGAGGAGAGCTCGGATAGCGGAACTACATTCGCGGTGCGGCTCGCTAAAAAAGAGCGGTCTGACACCTCCGGTCCGCGGATTGACTGACCGGGGATAATCCGCCCCGATGCCCGCCTTGACAACATATAGTGTTTTTTGACGAACGCAGACACTATATATCGCGAATAGGTATTGACAAAACCTCTTTGATATGCTATACTGATATAAAGGGATCAGAAGCGCGCAAACCGGTTCTTTCGGTTTATCCACGCGGGTCACGCGGGAGGTGAACAGCATGCGTATCGGCGGAATTCAGAAGCTCACGCTGACAGACTATCCCGGAAAGGTCGCCTGTACGGTGTTCCTTGCGGGGTGCAATCTGCGCTGTCCATATTGCCATAATCCGGGGCTGGTCGTCCCGGGCGGGGCGGAATGTCTGTCGGCGGATGAGCTTTTCAGATTTCTGTCCTCACGTGCGGGCAGGCTTGACGGAGTCTGTGTGAGCGGCGGAGAGCCGACAATCAATCCGGAGCTGCCCGCGCTTCTCCGGAGGATAAAGGAGATCGGCTTTTCCGTGAAGCTCGACACGAACGGCACGAATCCGCGTATGCTCGACGGAATACTGAGAAAAGGGCTTGCGGACTATGTCGCGATGGATGTAAAAAACAGTCCCGCGCGATATTGCGAAACCTGCGGCGGTACGGATGTTCTTGAAGCGGTGAGGGAGAGTGTCCGGCTTATAATGA
This sequence comes from uncultured Eubacteriales bacterium, assembly GCA_934477985.1. Taxonomy (GTDB): domain Bacteria; phylum Bacillota; class Clostridia; order Oscillospirales; family CAG-272; genus Flemingiibacterium. Next base: position 2,180 of record CAKSOR010000207.1, on the reverse strand, counting down.
GCTGTGAGACGCCGTATGAATTCCGTACCACGGTCTGCAAGAACCTTCACACGGCACAGGAAATGCGCGGGATCGGCGAATGGCTTTGCGGCGCGAAGCTGTATTTTCTACAGCCCTTCGAGGACTCCGGCAATATACTTGGAGAGGGAATGCTCCCGCTGACGCCCGGTGAAACGCGCCTGTTCCGGCAGATTCTGCTTCCATATATCCCTGACACATATATCCGCGGTGAGTGAGCGGCAGTTTACAAAAGGAGGATGAAAATGTACCAGGTAGTTAAACGAGACGGAAGACAGGTGGATTTTGACCTTTCAAGAATCACGACCGCGATAACAAAGGCTTTTGACGCGACTGAGATGCCGTATAACGCCGACATAATCAATATGCTGACCTTACAGGTGACGGCGGACGCCGCGCTCAGGGTGAAGGGCGGCAGGATAAATGTAGAGGAGATACAGGACAGCGTTGAGGCAGTCTTGCAGAGATCCGGATACGCGTCGGTCGCGAAGTCCTATATTCTCTACCGCAAGAACCGCGAGAAGCTGCGCGAGATGCGCTCGACGGTCCTTGACTACAAGAAGTTAGTCGACGGATATCTGAATGTCGCCGACTGGAGAGTCAGGGAGAACTCGACCGTAACATACTCGGTCGGCGGACTCATCCTCTCGAATTCCGGCGCGATAACCGCCAATTACTGGCTCAGCGAAATCTATGACGAGGAGGTCGCAAGCGCGCACCGGAACGCCGATCTGCATCTGCACGATCTTTCGATGCTGACCGGCTACTGCGCCGGTTGGAGTCTCAGACAGCTTATAGAGGAGGGACTCGGCGGAGTCACCGGGAAGATCTCAAGCGCGCCGGCAAAGCACCTCAACACGCTCTGCAATCAGATGGTGAATTTCCTTGGAATCATGCAGAACGAATGGGCGGGCGCGCAGGCGTTCTCGGGCTTTGACACCTATCTCGCGCCGTTCGTGCGTACTGACGGTCTCAGCTATACCGAGGTGAAGCACTCTATCGAGAGCTTTATCTTCGGCGTCAACACACCGAGCCGCTGGGGAACACAGGCGCCATTTTCAAATATAACGCTCGACTGGGTCGTCCCGCCGGATCTTGAGTCACAGCCCTGCATAGTCGGCGGAAAGCCGATGGATTTCACATACGGCGACTGCAAGCGCGAGATGGACATGATTAACCGCGCTTTCATCGAGGTCATGATAGAGGGCGACGCGAACGGACGCGGCTTCCAGTATCCGATTCCGACCTATTCCATCACACGGGATTTCGACTGGAGCGAAACGGAAAACAACCGTCTGCTCTTCGAGATGACGGCAAAATACGGCACGCCGTATTTCTCGAACTACATAAATTCGGACATGGAGCCATCGGATGTGCGCAGCATGTGCTGCCGTCTGCGGCTGGATCTCCGGGAACTGCGCAAGAAGAGCGGCGGCTTCTTCGGAAGCGGCGAATCCACCGGCTCGGTCGGCGTTGTGACGGTCAATCTTCCGCGCGTCGCTTATCTCGCGTCGGATGAGAGGGATTTTTTCAAGCGTCTTGACCGCGTGATGGACATTGCGGCGCGCAGTCTGAAGACCAAGCGCACAACGATTGAAAAGCTCATGGAGGAGGGGCTGTACCCTTATACGAAGCGGTATCTCGGGAGCTTCGACAATCACTTCTCAACGATCGGGCTTGTCGGCATGAACGAGGCGGGGCTGAACGCGAAATGGCTTCGCGCCGACCTTACGCACCGGGAGACACAGGATTTCGCGGTGAGGGTGCTCGAGCATATGCGAAGCCGTCTGTCGGATTATCAGGAGCGGTACGGGGATTTGTACAATCTCGAGGCGACCCCGGCGGAATCCACCGCTTACAGGCTGGCAAAGCACGACAAGGAGCGTTTCCCGGATATCATAACGGCAAACGAGAACGGCACGCCGTATTACACGAACTCGAGTCATCTCCCGGTCGGATACACGGAGGACATCTTCTCCGCGCTTGACGTACAGGACAGACTTCAGACGCTCTACACCAGTGGAACGGTATTCCACGCCTTTCTCGGCGAGAGACTGCCGGACTGGAGATCAGCGGCTTCACTTGTCCGGAAGATCGCGGAAAACTACGAGCTTCCGTACTACACGCTCTCTCCGACCTATTCTGTCTGCAAGGATCACGGA
>CAKSOR010000206.1 GCA_934477985.1 uncultured Eubacteriales bacterium | reverse complement strand
AGCCGTAGGAGCTGACGCTCGAGACGCTTGTTTTTCGGGTCGGCGGCGAGCGCGTCGGAGAGCGCCGATGAGATCCGCTCGCGGAGTTCGCCGGCGGCGGCTTTTGTGAATGTGACGATCAGCATGCGCGTGATGTCGGCGTCGGGGTCGTCAGTCAGGCGGCGGATTATCCGCTCGGTGAGGACGGCGGTCTTACCCGAGCCCGCTCCGGCTGAGATCAGAAGGTCAGAGCTGCGGGTTTCGATGGCTTCGAGCTGTTGTTCTGTCCAGTTTCTTGGCATTTTTCTTCCTTTAATAATATGCACATCACGGTTGGGGTGTTGTGCTCCTTAAATAACCATTGTTTGAAAAGGTTTAGAGGAGGGTGGGGGTTCAGGGGGCGGGAACCTCCTTTCCTTAAAAGGGGGTTTCCGCCCCCTGATTCTATTTGCATAGCCGGCAGACCGGTTTCATTTTGCAGTACTTGCAGGCGTCGTGCTTCTTGTTCTTCATCGGTTTCGCGTCGACTCTGCCGCGCTTCATCTCGCCGCCGATTCTGCGGATTGTATCCTCGATACTGCCGAGCAGAGAGCCGAAGTCCTCGAGGGTTTTCAGCGCGTCGGAGCGCATGAAGCTGCCGTCCTTCTTGACTTTGACCGGCAGATAGTGCCCGCCTAATTCCTGCTCCATCGCGCTCAGCACATCGTTGTCGTTCAGCAATAATCCCTTACGCGTCAGCTTGTCGGCGACCAGCGACTCAACCTCGGTCGGCGGAAGCTCGGCGTCGAGTGTCACGGTCGGCACATTCGCGCTGAAATAGAGCACTCCGGCGGGCAGAATCTCGTCGCTTCCGGCTAATTTTTTCAGCGCGGAGTCGTCCTTGCCGCCGTTTTTCCAGATCGAGAATAGGTATAGCAGCATTTGCAGGTTGAGCCCGAGCGAGATGTCGTCCATCGAGAACTCCTTCGCGCCGGTTTTGTAGTCAACGACGCGGACATAGAGCTTCCCGTCGCGGCGGTAGGTGTCGACGCGATCGGCGATGCCGTATATGCAGGCGCGCGTGCCGTCGCCGAGATCGACCTCGAGCGGGTCGACCGATTCCGTGCCGGGCGTCGGGAACTTGATCGGGAGCTCGTAAAAGCTCGGCACGAAGCCGCTCTGTGAGAATTCAGCGGCAATGTTTTTGCAGAGGAGCTTTGACGAGCGGCGGAGCTTCGTGAAGAGGTGCGAGAGCCGGACATCGTCCGAGCGCCCGGCGAATTTCTGCATGTACTCATCTACCAGCGCGTCGACCGCGGCGTCGATGTCGACCTCTGAGAGGTCGTTCTGCGAGACGAACATTTCCAGAATGTGGTGGATGAAGATGCCGATGTCGGCTGAATCGAAATCGAGCGGTTCGGACTCCTCCAGCTTCAGGATGTATTTACAAAAATAGGAGAACTTGCAGAGGACGTAGCTGTCGAGCCGCGACTGAGTCAGCGCGAGATTTCCGCCGGCGATAAGCTCGGTCGTCTCGTTCGAGAGCGACGCGTCGGACTCGGCAAGCGGCGTGCGGAGCTTCGCGAGCTTTTTCGAGAGCTCGGGGTCGGAGGAGAGGTAGGAGTCTATCGCCTCACCGAGTTGAGTTCCGGCGGCTTCGGCGGCGTATTCAATCAGCTTCGGGCGACCCTCGAGGCGTTCGGTCAGCGGGAACTCGGAATATTTCGTGACTTTCAGCGCCGGGAAGAGCTTTTTCAGTCTCAGCGCGCCGAGCGACGGACGCATTGATTTGCCGGACAGATCGGCGGTCGACCAGCTGACTGTCACCGATTCGGACGGAGCGGTCAGCGCGCGGTAAAAGGTGAACCGCTCGTCAGCCGCGCGGTATTCGCCGCCGCCAGAGAGCTCAATGCCGAGCTCTGTGAGCTTTTCACGGTCGGAGTCGGTGAAGATTCCGCCGCCGTCGGGCGCGGCAGGGAAGACGCCCTCGTTCGCGCCGATGACATAGAGATGCTTCGCCGAGGCGCGGAGAAGCGACGCGTCGCCGACCGTCACCGCGTCGACCGAGGCGGGGATTCTGCCGATGTCGACCGAGTCAAAGACGATCGACAGGAGCTTTACAAATGTATCCGCGTCGGCTTCGAGGTCGGGGATGACCGAGACGATCTCATCGAGCGAATCGACCGTAACCGACCAGAGCTGAACAAGCTCGGCGGCGTCGGCCGGCTCGGAGGATTTCGCGCGGGAATCCAACTTCGCGGGAATGCTGAGGTCGATAAGATAGGCGTAGAGCGCGGCGGCGTGCTCACGGACGGTCAGCGGCTTTGTGAGCTTCTCCGAGAGGGCGAGCAGCGGGCGGATCAGCTTCTCACGCGAGGAATTGAGCGCGGCGAGGAGATTCGAGGAGTCCTCGTCGGGCTCGGATTTCCAGCCGTCGGGCGGGAGTCTGAACTCGGACGTCCAGAGACGTCGACCGCGGATTCGCCACTGCTCGGCGTAGCGGATGAGCGGGGCGGCTTCGTCGGGCGTCAAATCGGTCAGTCCGGTTTTGATGAGCGTGATGATGTCGGTCGCCTGGAAGCCGTTCGTGATGATCGAGTAGGACGAAAAAATCAGGCGGACGAGCGATTTTTCGGACAGGAGCGTGCGTTTTGAGAAGAAGCAGGGGATGCCGTACTTTTCGAGTATCAGGTCGATTATTCCGTCGTAGCGGTCGGTCCCGCGCATGGCGACGGCGAAATCGCGATAGGACGCGCCGTTTCTGACCCGCTTTAAAATGTCGGCGGCGACGGCTTCGCACTCGTTGAACTGGTCGGGGCACTCGACAAGGCGGATGTCGGTCGGGACGAGGTCGGACGAGGTGTTCTGCCAGAGATTCTGTTCGAGGAACTTCAGCGAGTCGGTTTTGTGGCGGAAGTCGGTGGTGAGGTGTATCTCGTCGAACTCGCCGACGAGACGCTTCAGCGTGTTGGCGGTTGAGTTGAGGTTTTCAAACGGAGTACCGTCGCCGAGCGTCAGGGAGATCGTCAGCGAGTGCGCCTGTCTCGCGGCAAGGCGGATTATCTCGAATTCCTGCGGTGTGTAGCCGTTGAACGAGTCGAAACAGACGTCGGCGTCTTTGAAGAATTTGTGAGCTTCGATCTTCTCGGCGGCTTTTGTCAGATCGTCGGCTGAGTCGTCCGAGAGGGCGAGGAGGCTTAAATAGTCGGCGAAAATCAGCGCGAGGTCGGAGATTTTCGGCGCGAGCGGGGAAGTCTCCGGAAGCTTTTCGAGCGAGCGCTGGAGCGCCGACGGAGAGATGCGGTAGGCTTTGAACTCGCTTACGGCGGCGAGCATCAGGTCAACGCGGCTTTTGTCGGTCTTTCCGCCGTACTCGGACAGGTTTTCCGAGAGCTCGGTCAGCGCTTTCCACATCAGGAGCGATTTCCCGGCGTCAGAGATGTAGTTGTACGAGAGTCCGCCGAGCTCGCGGAAGACGCGGTTGCAGAGCCGCTTGAAGTTGAGTATTTCGAGGTCGAGCTCGTAGGAGTTTCCTGGAAGCTTGTCCAACAGGTCAGCCATGCGGGTTTCGGCGTCGACCGCCTGCTGTTCGGGGACGATGAGGTAGGTGTGGCGGTTCGCGGCGAGGCTCTCGGCGGCTTTTTTGTAGATGAGGGTGGACTTGCCGCTTCCGGCGCGTCCGAAGATGAAGGTCGTCATGTGATCCTCCGGTTGGTGAATTGGCGCAGTTTGTGGCGCGTCATACTAATATTATACCAGACTTTCAGCTGAATTTCAAGTAAATTCGAAAAAACTCTTTACAAATCGTGAGATTGGTGGTATAATATATAATGAGAAAATATGTGTAAGGAAGTTATCATAATGCCAGCTAAGAAGCAAAACAATTACGGTGATCAGAGCATAGTCGTCCTCAAAGGTCCTGACCGGGTTCGCAAGCGCCCGGCGGTTATTTTTGGCTCGGATGGACTCGAGGGCTGCGAACACTCGTTCTTCGAGATCCTGTCGAACGCGGTCGACGAGGCTAAGGAGGGCTACGGCACTGAGATCACGGTCAAGGCGTTCAATGACCATTCTATAGAAGTAGACGACCGCGGACGCGGCGTGCCGCTCGGCTGGAACGAGAAGGAGCAGAAGTTCAACTGGGAGCTCATCTACTGCGAGATGTACGCCGGAGGCAAATACAACAACAATTCCTCGAACGCCGCCTATGAGTTCTCGCTCGGAACGAACGGTCTCGGCGCGTGCGCGACTCAGTACAGCTCGGAATACATGGAGGTCGCGTCCTACAACGGCGAGAGCGTCAGCCGCATCAGCTTTAAGAAGGGCTTCGCGGTCACTGACCTTGCGACAGAGCCATTGAAGCGAGGAAATAAGCGCACCGGAACGGTTGTACACTGGCTGCCCGACCTTGAGGTCTTCACCGACATCAATATCCCGCGCGAGTTCTTCGAGGACACGCTGAAAAAGCAGTCGGTCGTCAACCCGAAGATCAGATTCATACTCGAGTGGCAGAACCCCGAGGGCGAGTTTGAACACTCCGAATACTACTACGAAAACGGAATAATCGACTACGTGAACGAGATCACCGGCGGCGAATCGCTGACCGCGCCGGTTTCCTGGCATCTCGAGACCTCCGGACGCGACCGCGACGACAAAGAGGATTACCGCCTGAAAGCCGACATCGCGTTCTGCTTCTCGAACACGGTCAGCCGGATTGAGTACTACCACAACTCGAGCTTTCTCGAGCACGGCGGCTCGCCTGACAAAGCCGTCCGTCTGTCGTTCGTCTACAGCATCGACCACTACCTCAAGGCGAAGGGCAAGTACAATAAGAACGAGTCGAAGATCAGCTGGAACGACATCGAGGACTGCCTTGTCCTCGTCACCAACTCGCAGTCGACCCAGACCTCATACGAAAATCAGACCAAGAAGGCTATAAACAACTCCTTCATCGCCGACGCGATGAACGCTTTCCTGCGCGAACAGCTCGAGATTTACTTCATCGAGAACCCGAAGGAAGCCGACAAGATAGCCGCTCAGGTGCTTGTCAACAAGCGCTCGCGCGAGACCGCCGAGTCGACCAGGCTTAACATCAAAAAGCAGCTCTCGGGCAGCATCGACATGACCAACCGGATCGACAAGTTCGTCAACTGCCGCACTAAGGACGTTAACCGCCGTGAGGTCTATATAGTCGAGGGCGATTCGGCGCTGACGTCGTGTAAGCTCGGACGCGCGGCGGATTTCCAGGCGATATTCGCGGTGCGCGGAAAGACGCTGAACTGCCTGAAGTCGGGCTACGACAAGATCTTCAAGAACGAGATCATCATGAACCTTCTGAAGGTCATCGGCTGCGGAGTCGAGATCAAGACGAAGTCGAAGAGCGACATGGTCAAGTTCGATCTGAACGCGCTCAGGTGGTCGAAGATAATCATCTGCACCGATGCCGACGAGGACGGCTACCAGATCCGCACGCTGATCCTTGCCATGCTCTACCGCCTGACCCCGACGCTCATTGAAAAGGGCTATGTCTATATCGCCGAGTCCCCGCTGTACGAGATCACCTGCAAGGAAAAGACG
>CAKSOR010000205.1 GCA_934477985.1 uncultured Eubacteriales bacterium | reverse complement strand
CGCCAAAGCGCACCCGCACGAAGGCGATGGCGTGCTACGCACGCCACCTGCGTTCCGCCGGGTGCGCTGCGCGCACCCGGCGGAACGCGGCGCGGCAAGCCGCGCCGCGCGCTGCCTGACATCTCCCCAAACCTTCTGAAATCACCATTTAAAATGAAATGAAGAAACTAACCGCAAACAAACTGAGATCCATGCTCTCAGAGCTCGATAAAGCCGAACTCGTCGAAATGATAATCTCAATGTCAGCGCTGCCAGACGTGAACGACTACCTTTCCGCGGCAATGATCGGCGAGGAAGCAACCTTCGAAATCATGGAGGACTATAAGCAGCGGATCACCAAATTCCTGACCCGTTCAAAGCTCCGCGACGCGAAAAATCTCATCTCAAAATTCAAAAAATACTATAACTCGCCCGACATGACCGCCGAACTGACACTTTATTACGTGAGAGCCTGCCTCGATAAATTCGGCGCCTATTGCCCTCAGTCGGTCGAAAACAGCATGATCTCAACCTTCGAGGACCTCGTAAAACAGCTGAACGAGAGCGAGGACGAAACACTTTTCGAATCACTGAGCCTCTCAATAGCGCAGCTCATCGAGGACGCCAGCCGGAACTCAATATTGCAGTACAGCTTCACAAAGCTCGCAAGAGAAATAAAGTGGCGTCCCGAATGACGCCACACTTTCAAAAAAATTTTCCACTAATAACTCCGCGAAAACCCAGGATACTAATAGTGACGACAAACCGTCACTATTTTTTTCCCCGGAGAAAAACAATGCTCGAATCAATTGCCAAAAATATAGCCACCGCAATCTTCCTGGTCTGCGCCCTGCTGGTCGGCAGCCTCTTCCCCGAAAAGGAAGACCCGAAGCCAGCCAAACCCGCCGTCGTCGAGACCGATTCCGAAACAACCGAATTCAAATAACCTGAACAGCCCGCCAAACTCCTGCAATTCAGCGTCTGGGCAATGAAGGAAGACCTGCCGGAGGATTTCCGCGCCCCCACACGGCTGCCGCGTTGCGGCAGCCGTTTTCTCACCCAACCAGAATCCGCCGCATAGCCCCGACAGCGACCCGCGCCGCCGAAAGCTCATCCTCCACGACCTCATCGCCGATCCCGGCCGCCGCGCGCTCCTGATTCCAGACCGCCCGCAGAACCGCGCCGGACTTTATCCCGAGTGAAGCCGATACACAGAATAACGCCGCCGTCTCCATCTCGGACGCGAGCGCCCCGCCCGCAATCCATGCCTTCCACTTGTAAAGCAGCTCATCCGCGACCGGCATCCTCCCCGGCGAGTGCTGACCGTAAAACGAATCCTTGCAGTGTACAACACCGACATGATACGCCATCCCAAGCTCCCACGCCGAATCCCGTAAAGCCTCTGTCACCGAAAAATCAGCCGCCGCCGGAAACTCAATCGGCAGATACTCGCGCGAAGTCCCCTCCGCGCGTATCGCAGACGACGCGATCACAATGTCCTCCGCCTTCACGTCAAAAGCCATACCGCCGCACGTCCCGACACGTATGATCGTCCTGACTCCAGCCATGTAAAGCTCCTCGACACAGATAGCCGTCGACGGTCCGCCGATCCCGTGACTCATCACGAGTATCCGCTTATCCCCGAGCGAAGCCTCGAACGACGTATACTCGCGGTTCGACGCGAGCGGCGCGCAGCCGTCGCAAAGCTCCGCGATCGACTCGACCCGCCCCGGATCCCCGCAGATAATCGCCGCGCAAGCCCCCTGCGCCGGCGTGATCCCGATGTGATACAGCTTGTCCTTGTGAATATCCATTTTGTTTACCTCCCAAAAAAGGGATGACCAGATCCGTCATCCCTTCAAAAATACCTGCACTATCCAGAGTAAATAAAGATGCGCCGGATAGAAAACATAGAAAAACCACTTCGAGAATTCCGAGCTCTTCCCTCTCCCGCCGTTGTAAAGCGCGAGCAAAATCACCGAAACAACCATCCCAAGGTGCATGAACGCGCCCCAGACACTGTAAAGCCCCTGCGTCACAACAAGAAACAGCGATACAATCCCAGGCACAAGCAGCCGGAGATTTCCCTTGTCCCGCATGACATAGCACCCGAGCACCATCACCGGCGCGAAGACATACCAGTCGCTCGGTATCGTGATGATAACACAAGCCGCGACCGCGAGCCAGCGGAGAACCGGATTCCCGATCCGCTCCCAGCACAAGAGCATGATGAGCGACACAAAAAGCGTGAAGATCATCGAAAAGTGGAACGTGAAAACCGTCCCATAGAAAGCCAGCGTGTAGGCAGGCTGCGAAATCAGCGCGAACAGAGCCATCCGCTCAATGTACCTCTTCCTCGAAGAGGTGTGGATGAACCCCTCCGACAAAAAGAAGCACATAATCGGCGCGGTCATCCGCCCTATGAAACGACAGACATAGTATACCCACCCGAATCGCCCGGCAGTCAGCCCGACCAGGAACATAGCCGCGAAATGGTCGACAAACATCGCCGCGACCGCGATCGTCTTCAGCGTGAAACGGTCAAGCGACAACCTTTTTACGCTCATTTCGTCGGGTCAAGGAACTTCCAGTAAGCCTTGAAGTAGTTGAGCCCCGACCAGACCGTCATGACGGTCATAATCGCCATCGTGATGTAGGAGAGCAGATGCATCGAGGCGATCGGCGACGAAGCCGGAATTATGACCGGCTCAAGCAGAATCGTGATGACGCAGATTATCTGAGTCACCGTCTTTACCTTTCCGAGCCAGGCGGCTGCGATGACGATGCCCGAGGTGTTCGAGACAATCATTCTCATCGAGGTGACCGCGAGCTCGCGGAAGATAACGATAAGCGCGACCCAGACAAAAGCCGGGCGTATATAATCGTACTTGTAAAGTATCGCGAGCATCGCGCCGAAGATCATGAACTTGTCGGCGAGCGGATCGATGAACTTACCGAAGTCGGTGATCATATTGCACTTGCGCGCGATCATGCCGTCGAGCATATCGGTGAGCGCGGTGAGGATAAATATCGCCGCGCCGATTATCCGCGACCATGTGTCCGGCAGCACCGGCAGAATGACCGCCAGCATAAAGAGCGGAACCATAATGACTCTCGCGATCGAGAGCTTGTTCGGAAGATTCATAAAAGTAATCCAAACCTTTCATTTATTGATTTCGGAGCCCGTTCATCAAAAGCTCCGGACATGCTATTCTCGAAGCGGCGAACTCACTCGGAGTTACGTCAACAGGAAATAACAATCGAAAGAAATTGCAATCAGGCAAATCACATGCCAATCACGGATACACTCAACCCGCCGCGTCGTGAACGGCGCGTTCAGTCAACTTCCGACTGTTCAGACAGCGTCCGAGCCTACCGATCCGACCTTCACCGGATGCCGTATAACCGTACGCAGCTTCTCCGCCGCGACTTTCCTTGCGTCCGAAAGATAAATCTCATGATGAAGCCGCTCTCCCGAGAGATCGTTCACATAACCATTCTCCTCAAGAAAAGCGTCCATTAGAGCGATACTCGCAGGCTCGTCGTCATACCGTCCGACATGCAGCATCTGCACACAGAGTCCTTCATCGACGGTCAGAAACTCAACCTCCTGGAAATCGGTCTTTTTCTTTCTCTCCGCCTCGCCGACCGCCCATCCGAACTCATCCCGCGTGACAAAATCCGGAAGCCGTATGACCGAGATCCAGTGAAATTCATCCTTGCGCGAAAAGTCTATGCCGTCGATTCCCGGCTGATACCAGAACCCCTCAAGCGGCGGGACGACATAATCGAAATAGCCGTCGATTTTATGATCCCCGAGCTTGCTCATCTTTATCGTGAAGGCGACGCCGTACAAAAGTCCGATCGAGCGCTTGTAATCCCCGCCCACGGCATTCGGGTCGCCGACGCCGCGCACCGCTATGTAATTCATCGGCGGAACAGTGACAATCCGCGGAGCAGCCTTCGGGAGATAGAACTCCTTGTATTCCTTTTTGAAATCAAAAGCCATGAATATTCCCTTTCCGTCAGCCAAGAATGACAGCCGCCAGACAATTCGAGTGATCCGATGACCGAGAAACACATAACCAACGAGTTCGTAATCGTCAGTCTCAGACCTTCTCGCCGACAAGATCGTAGTCGACCGCCTCGGTGATCCTCACCTTGACGAACGAGCCCTCCTCGATCGAGTTCTTCGGCGCTTTGAACCAGATCTTGCCGTCGATCTCAGCGGCGTCAGCCTCGCTGCGCCCCTCGTACATCTCAGCAACCGGATCGTAGCCCTCACAAAGCACCTCACAGACCCTGCCGATCTTCTTCTGGTTGAGCTCATCGCTTATACGCGCCTGCTCGCCCATGATAATGTCGCAGCGATCCTGCTTTACCTGCTCGTCAATCTGATCCGGGAAGTCATAAGCCGGAGTATCCTCCTCGCGCGAGTAAGTGAACGCGCCGAGGCGATCGAACTTCGCTTCCTTGACATATTCGCAGAGCTCGTTGAAATCCTCCTCGGTCTCGCCCGGGAATCCAACGATGACAGTCGTGCGTATCGTAATCCCCGGAACGCCCTCGCGAAGGCGTCTGACCGAATCCTTGACAAGCGCGCTGTCTCCGTGGCGGTTCATCATCTTCAGCACATGATCCGAGATGTGCTGTATCGGCAGGTCAATGTACTTGCAGATACGCGGATTCTCGCGGATCGTCTCTATGAGCTCGTCGGTGATCTTGTCGGGATAGCAGTAAAGCACCCTTATCCACGGAATCGAGGTCTCCTCGGTCAGCCGGTTCAAGAGCTCGGCAAGCTTGTACTCGCCGTAAAGGTCAAGCCCGTACCGAGAGGTGTCCTGCGCGATGACGCAGAGCTCCTTGACGCCGAGTCCCTCGAGAGTCTTCGCCTCCTCGATGAGCTCCTCCATCGGACGCGAACGGAAACGCCCGCGTATCCCGGGAATCGCGCAGTAGGTGCAGCGGTTGTCGCAGCCCTCCGCGACCTTGAGGTAAGCGAAATACTCGGGAGTCGTGATTATTCTCTCTCCACCGAGCTTCACATCGTTCTTGTCCTCGAAATTGCTGTAGCGCTTTCCCTTCGCCGCCGACTTTACCGCCTCGACGATGTCGTGAATGCTTCCGACTCCGAGAACCGCGTCAACCTCGGGAAGCTCATCGAATATCGTCTCGCGGTATCTCTCAGCGAGACATCCGGTCACAACGATGCCCTTCAGATTCCGATTTTTCTTGAGCCAGCCGACATCAATTATGTTGTCGATTGACTCCTGCTTCGCGCTCTCAATAAAAGCGCACGTATTCACAACAATAACGTCCGCGTCGATGTCCTCCGAAACGATCTCGAACCCGGCGTCATAAAGCTCATGCAGCATGACCTCCGTGTCGAGCTGGTTCTTTGGGCACCCCAGCGAAACAAATCCAACTTTCATATAATTCTCCCAATAATGTAACTTGTAATTCAAGACGTATGCGGGTACAGATTATGCATTCGCGAGATCCTTTCCAACGCAAGCTCCCGCATCGTCCCACGCCCCGCTCTCCATTGTCAGCTCCACCGTCGGG
>CAKSOR010000204.1 GCA_934477985.1 uncultured Eubacteriales bacterium | reverse complement strand
GGCAGACGTGAAGGCATGAGCGAGGGCAGAAACAAAGCGCTCACCGAAAGTCTCCTCGCCATAATGAATAACTTCAAGCTTGATTTCGACAGCGCCGCCGATGCGCTCAGCATACCCGACGCCGAACGCGACGCATATCGCAAGCTCCTTTCAGATGAAAAGTGAACCGCGGCATCGTCAGCGGCTTAAAATACAAAACGCTCCGATTCAGGAGTCAAGGAAAGTGAGAGTCAGACAGAACTGACATGCATATCATAATCGCCGGTTGCGGCAAGGTGGGCGAGCTGCTCACCTCTTATATCGCCGGGGAGGGTCACGACGTCGTCGTCATCGACACCGACCCCGATCTGATCGAGGACATTGTAAACGAATACGACGTCATGGGCATCGCCGGAAACTGCGGCATGAGCTCCGTGCTGCTCGAGGCAGGAGCGGCTAAAGCCGACCTCATCGTCGCCGTCACCGCCTCGGATGAACTCAACATAATCTGCTGCATGGTCGCCAGAAAGCTCGGCGTCCGCCATGCCATCGCCCGCGTCAGAAACCCCGATTACTCAAAACAGATGACCTTCATGCGCGGCGAGTTCGGTCTCTCGATGGCGGTCAACCCTGAATACGACACCGCTGAGGAGATCCTGAGGATAATCCAGTTCCCAGCCGCCGTCCGCGTCGATACCTTCGCCAAGGGGCGCGTGGACCTCGCTGAGGTCAGCATCGACGAAGGACATCCGCTCTGCGGCAAACGCCTGTCCGAGCTCTCGCGCGACTACAAGGTCAATGTTCTCGTATGCGCCGTAAGACGCGGCGACGAGGTCACTATCCCGTCGGGCGATTTCGTTCTCGCGGCAGGAGACATGATACACATCACCGCCTCGCATTCCGAGCTCATCAGCTTCTGCTCAAAGCTCGGCATAGCCTCGAAGCGCATCCGCAGCGTCATGATGATCGGCGGCGGCAAGATCGCTTACTTCCTCGCTAAAATGCTCATCGAGCTCGGCATCAACGTCAAGATAATCGAGTCGGACGAGGAGCGCGCTGGTGTGCTCTCGGAACAGCTGCACGGCGCTATGATAATAAACGGCGACGGCACCGACTCGGATATTCTCGTCGAGGAGGGCATCGACGACGTCGACGCGCTTGTCTCGCTGACCGGCATCGACGAGGAAAATATCATAATCTCGCTCTTCGCCATGACCCGCAAGGTCGACAAGGTCATCACCAAGGTCAATCGGCTCAATATGCTGAAAACCCTATCGTCGATCGGTCTTGAGTGCATCATCTCGCCCGGAAACATCTCGGCTAACAACATAATCCGCTACATCCGCGCGCTCGGCAACACAAACGGCAGCTCGGTCCAGACCCTCTACAAGATCGTCGACGGCAAGGCTGAGGCGATCGAGTTCATCGCCTCCGAGAACTTCGCCGAGCTCGGCGTGCCGATAAAGGATATGAAGCTCAAGAAAAATCTCCTCCTCGCCTGCATCATACGGCAGGGGAAGATCATCTACCCGCACGGCGGCGACACTATCGAGACCGGAGACAGCGTCATCGTCGTCACAACCTCGGACGAGGCGCTCGACGACCTCTCGGATATTCTGGAGTGAGTCATGAACTATCGGATGATAATCTACATCACCGGGCAGATACTCCGCGTCGAGGGACTCCTCATGCTCCCGGGAATGTTCTGCGGGCTCTTTTACCGCGAGCCGACAAGCCGCGCGTTCCTGATACCCGCGGCCGCCGCGATACTGCTCGGAACTCTCGCGACTCTTAAAAAGCCTTCTGACACCGCGATATTCGCGCGCGAGGGCTTCGTCACCGTCGGTATATCCTGGATGCTCCTGTCGGCGTTCGGAGCGCTTCCCTTCGTCATTTCAGGCGAGATACCGTCGTTCACCGACGCTTTCTTCGAGACGGTGTCGGGCTTCACAACGACCGGCGCTACTATACTGACAAATGTCGAGGGACTCTCGCGCGGAATGCTCTTCTGGCGCAGCTTCACACACTGGATCGGCGGTATGGGCGTGCTCGTCTTCGTGCTCGCGATACTGCCGCAGGCAGACACCCGCTCGGTCAAGCTCATGCATGTCATGCGCGCCGAGGTGCCCGGTCCCAAGGTCGGTAAGCTCGTCTCGAAAATCAGCCGCACCGCCCGCATAACCTACGGCATATATATCGCGCTGACCGCTTTGCAGGTCATCTTCCTGCTGGCGGGCGGAATGCCGCTATTTGACAGCCTGATCAACTCCTTCGGAACCGCCGGGACAGGCGGCTTCGGCATCTGGAACAACTCGATAGCCCATTACGACTCGGCGTACGTCGACTGGGTGATCGGAATATTCATGTTCCTCTTCGGAATCAACTTCAACCTCTATTATTTCCTGCTGATCGGCAAGGTCGGCGAGGCGCTGAAGAGCGAGGAGCTGCGCTGGTATCTGCTGATCGTCGCTGGCTCGACCGCGCTTATCGCCTTTGATGTGCGCGACCTGTACGGCGGATTCGGCGAATCGCTGCGGTATTCCTTCTTCCAGGTCTCGAGCATCATCTCGACGACCGGATTCTCGACCTGCGACTTCGATAAGTGGCATGAACTCTCAAAGCTCGTGCTGGTACTGCTGATGTTCTGCGGCTCATGCGCCGGGTCGACCTGCGGCGGACTCAAGGTCGGAAGACTCATTCTGCTTGTCAAATCGGGGCTCCGCGAGATAAAATATATGCTCCATCCGCGCGCCGTGGTGCCGGTCAGGAGCGAGGGCAAACCGGTCGATAACGATACTCTGCGCTCGGCAAGCTCGTATCTGATTGTCTTTGTGATGCTGTTCACCGCGTCGTTCTTCCTGATCGAGGCGGTCGAGGAGTGCGACCTTGTGACCGGATTCACCGCGGTCTCGGCGTGCCTGAATAATGTCGGACCGGGACTCGGGAAAGTAGGACCGATGGGGAGCTTCGCCTGGATGAGCGGGTTCTCGAAGTGGCTGCTGTCGTTCGATATGCTGGCGGGAAGGCTGGAAATTTTCCCGCTGCTCATGGTGTTCGCGCCCCGTACCTGGCGCAGGCGATAAGCCAAAAAGCGGTCTGACTCTGCTGTTATTCATTACTCATCGGGCGGCAAAGCGATAACTCCGCCAGAGCCGGCAGCGATGAATAATTAATAAATAAAATAATCTATAGGAGAAAAAAATGTTTATCAAAACCCTGTTCCTGCCGTCGACCGAGAAGTGCTTCCCGGAACAGAGCGTCGCGGACAAGACCCCGCTGCGCTCACTCTCGATGCTGCGCAATGAGCGCCTGTCCTTCCAGCTCGCGTATCAGCCTGAAGGCGGTCGCGTCATGTCCGTACTTGAAATCTCCGGCGACCTCGCGCGGTATGTCCGCGTCTTCAAGGTCGGCTATCTCTATGTCCCGCACCCCGGAATCTCGGACAGCGACTACATAGAGTCCGGAAAGCAGGTCTATCCCGATGTCCTGACCGAGATAAAGCCCGGCGCTTCGGTTGTTGCGACCCCGGACGAGTTCCGCACGCTGATGTTCACGATCGAGTGCCCCGAGGGACTCGCGCCCGGAAAGTCGGAATTCACCGTATCGCTCCGTTCGGACAACGACCTGAATCAGGCTTCAATCGACATCAACGTCGTCGACGCCATGCTCCCTGAGCAGACTCTGATTCATACCCAGTGGTTCCATAACGACTGCCTCGCGACATATTACAAAGTCCCGGTCTTCTCGGAGCGCCATTGGGAAATCATCGGAAACTACATCGAAGCCGCTGTCTACTGCGGCGTGAATATGCTCCTGACCCCGGTGCTGACTCCCCCGCTCGATACCGCGGTCGGTCATGAGCGCCCGACTGTGCAGCTCGTCGATATAACCGTCACCGACGGCGGATATGAGTTCGGATTCGAAAAACTCGACCGGTATGTTGAGCTCGCTCTGTCGAAGGGAATCAGGTACTTCGAAATCTCGCACCTCTTCTCGCAGTGGGGAGCGATACACGCTCCGAAGGTCGTCGCGTCGGTCGGCGGCGAGACAAAGACTATATTCGGCTGGGACACCGACGCCGCGGGCAATGAGTACCGCGAGTTCATAAGAGCGTTCGTGAAGGCGCTGCTTTGCGAGCTGAGGCGTCTCGGAGTCGATGATAAGTGCTGGTTCCATATCTCGGACGAGCCGAACATAAACCAGCTCGAGAGCTACACAAAGGCAAAAAACACCGTCGCCGACCTGCTCGAGGGCTACCATATAATGGACGCGCTCTCGAACTACGACTTCTACGAGACCGGCGCGGTTGAGACCCCGATTCCAGCCTCGAACCATATCGAGCCCTTCCTCGAGCACAATGTGCCAGACCTCTGGACATACTACTGCTGCGGTCAGGCGGTCGATGTCTCGAACCGCTTCATCGCGATGCCGGGTCAGCGCACCAGAATCCTCGGCGAGCAGCTCTATAAGTTCGACATCAAGGGCTTCTTGCAGTGGGGCTTCAACTTCTGGTATTCGCAGGGCTCGCTCTCGGAGGTCGACCCGTACATCGACCAGTCGGGCGACTGCTGGGTTCCGGCGGGAGACACCTTCTCGGTCTATCCGGGCGCGGACGGAAAGGCGGTTTACTCGCTGCACGCGCTGCTGTTCCATGAGGCGCTCCAGGATATGCGCGCGCTCGAAGTGCTCGGCGAAAAGCTCGGACGCGAGGCTGCCGTCAAGCTGCTCGATTTCGGCAGCGGCGGACTGACCTTCAAGCACTATTCGCGCGACGCTATGCACTCAGTCGCGATGCGTGAGATAGTGAACGGACTTATCGCGTCCGGGTCAAAGTAATCCGCGGCGGGAATAACCCGATAACATACGCATACAAACGAATCGATCGATGAGTCCGGAGTTTATCCGGACTCCTTTTTTTCGCGGATATCCGCCATCCGCTCCGGTTTCGTGCCAGCGCAACCATAAGTACCGAAAAAATGCCGCCCACCGCGTCTTTGCGGTGAGCGGTATCGTATCAACATCTCATCTCAGTTTCGTGACCTTTTCGGCGGATTTATTATGAATAACCTGAATAAATGGAGTTTTCACGTGAAAACAACCCTAAACCAGTGTTTACTTAAACCAGTGTTTACTTAAACCAGTGTTTCCCTGATATACGCTTTGATCCGCGCGTACCCGGCGTAAATCGCCTTGTCTCCGTTGTCCGTGTATACCACCAGCGACGGCGCCTGACGCAGTCCGAGCGACGCGGCTTCCTTTTCGTACTGCTCCACATCGCGAAGCACGAAAGGAATACCTGACGCCTCCAGCAAAGGCTTTATCATTCTACACTGCGGGCATGCTGCGGCGGTGTACAGCTCATAGGTCTTGCCGGACACACAGGGGCTGTCGTCATGTTGACGCTCTTTGTCCGCAAGCGCGCTGACTCTGTAGGTCTTTCTGTCCGAGAACTCCTGTCGCTTTCCGTCGTTCCAGTTCTGCACGGGGCGGTAATATCCGGTGATCCGGCTGTAGACCTCAGTGTTTCTGCCGCATTCCGGGCAGGTCGGCACTTCGCCGCGCAGATATCCG
>CAKSOR010000203.1 GCA_934477985.1 uncultured Eubacteriales bacterium | reverse complement strand
TCAGCCGCTGGGAGACCGGAAAGACAACCCCGGACATCGACACTCTCAACAAGCTCTCAAACCTCTTCGACGTCTCGATCAACACCCTCCTCGGCTCGCCGCGCAAACTCATCTGCCAGTGCTGCGGAATGCCGCTTGACGACTCGACCCTGAGCCGTGAACCCGACGGCTCTTTCAACGAGGACTACTGCAAATGGTGTTACACCGACGGCAAATTCGTCTACGATGATCTCGACGCACTTATAGATTTCCTCTCGACATCCATGGCAACCGAGAGTTTTACAGCCGACAAAGTGCGTGAATATCTGAGTGCCGAGCTTCCAAAACTCCAATACTGGAAAAACAGCTGACAAAAAGACCGTCCGAAAAGCGCATCGCCTCCGGACGGTCTTGTTTATTTACTTTTGCGACACAGCCGCTTCTCTGAACGACTCAGTCAGCTTTTCCAGCGCAGTCTCAGCCGCGCTCGACATCGACTCGTATTCCGACGCGAAATTCGTCTTCTTCGCACGGAACATATTTCCGATAAGCTGTCCGAGACCGCCGACATTGCTGATGAACCCGAGATCGTAGACTCGCGTCGAGAAGATGATATCAAGCATATCGCCCGACTCCTCGTCGCGGACATATCTTGTGTGAAGCGCGTTGTCGTAGTAAGCCGCGGTCAATGTGTCGACCGAGTAATACGCCATTGCCTCAAGGATAAGCCCGGCCTTTTCCGGCTCGGCGTTCGTGACCGGAACGCTCACTCCCGGAACCAGAATCGTGCTTATCAGGTTGTAGTATTCAGACTGATTCTCGTCATATTTCGGATACGGAAGAATTCCGAAGTCAAATTTGCAGTCGCGGATATAGTTGATGTCCGCGAGTGCCCATCCGGCAAAGAGGATGCGCCCGCCGTTGAAGGCCGAAACCGACTTCTGGAACGCCTCGTCAGACCAGCTGTAAAGCTGTGAAACGCTGTCCGAGTAGCATTTTTCAAGGACATACGGGATGATCTCGGCTGAACGCTCGGTTCCCATCGTCAATTTCAGATTTCCGTCTTTATCGACCGTGCTGATCCGCTCACCCGAACCGAACCACAGCGAGTGCGGCACGTTGTCCTGACAGAAAAGTCCGAAGCGGTCATCATCGATTTTCATCTGCGAGTCGCCGTTGATATCCGACGCGCCACTCTCGACCATTCCGAAGAATTTCTCCATCGTCCAGCCGCCGTTCTTCACGAGATCATACGGACTTTCAAGCTTGTTGTCCTCGACGATCTGCTTGTTGAAGAAAAGCACCATCGTACACTCATTGTCAAGGATACTGATGTCTCCGGTGGTGAAGTAGAGATTTCCGTCGACCGTCAGACTTTCGTTCGCGCGCTGATCCCACCACGGACTGTTGAGATTCAGATTCGGCACGTCGTAGAGGTTCATGTAAAGCCCTGAGAGCGCGTTCTTTATCGAGGTATTCATGTACGGCATGACGACATCATAGACATCGTCGCCGGAGAGAATCGATTTCTGCGCCTGATTTGTCGCGGCCACTATGCTCTCCTCGGCGATCTTCACCTTGAAGCGTTCCTCGATTTTGAGATTGCGCTTATAGACCGCGTCGTTTATAAGCTCGCCGGTCTCGCTTTCGGCGTATATCTCGCGGCAGTCGTATATGTCGTTCCGGGACTCGGTAAGAAAGAGAATTTCCTCGTTGTCAAAGGTGACGTCGGGAAAATCCGGTTCTTTTACAAGGGTCGTTTCCGCAGTTGTCGTGGTCGTGGTACTTTGATCGGTATCGTCTGCCGAAGTGCCCTCGGAGCCGCATGAGACGACTGACATCAGTATAGCGGTGAGCAGCGTGAGTGACATGGCGCGTTTAACAGTATATTTCATGATTTTTTCCTTTACTTTTCGGGTTTCCTCAGACTCTGATCTTTTCTCCCGGCTTTGCTTTCCCGGTTATCACGGCGTCGCGGATCTTCATTACCTCAAGCGTCTCGGCGGTGTCAAACGACGTCTCCCCGGTCTCGAAGAATCTGATTATATCGGCAATCAGATTCACGAAGAACTTCGAGTTTATCTGGCGGTATGAGCTCTTCCCTTCCTTATCGGCGACGACCGCCGTGAAGGGCATCGCGGGCGCGTAGAGGAACGCGGCGCGCTTTCCGTTCTCATAGCGCACCTCCACGCGTTCCTCGTCGGCGATCCGCTCATATGCGACCTGTTTTGCTCCGACGCCAAGGCATTTCACCGCCATCTCAATCTGATGGATTATGTACTCCTCGATGTTCGATCCGCCGCCGGTCGTTGTTATCGCCACGGCATCGCCCCTGAAGCACGATAGCTCGTCAGCGTATCGCAGAGCCGAGCTCGAGAAGAATTTCACGTTGTGCTTGTCAGCAAGGTCGAATATTCTCTTCGCGGTCGGGCAATCAGGCGCGAAGGTCTTGTCGATATACGGACTCGTACCGGTCGCGAAGATCTTTTCGGCGTAACCCAGATGCTTGTCGGGATCGGACGGGGCGAGGACGATCACGTGATCGGCTTTTTCGCAGAGTTCCTCAATCGTCTCACACTTTTTCGCGCCGAACTTTTCGCACCACTCAGCCGTCGAAAGATGTCCGGCGGGTTCGGTCTCAGCCCAGGCGTAAGCGACCTTGTGGTCGGTGCCGTGAGCCTTGTTGTACTCGTCAAGCATTCCGGGATAGTTGTTCGCGTGCCACTCGTCAATGAAGAAGTCGATGAACCCGATCTTCATAAGCTGATTTCCTCTTTCTTGTCAGCCGACTGGTAGAGCACGTCAAGAAGCTTCATGCTCTCAAGGATATTGTCGATATAGTTGCGGTTCTTAACGCCGGTCTCGATCGACTCGACGAAAGCCTTGTCCTCGCAGAGGTACATGTTCGGAATATCATACTGCGGATGCTCGGTCTCAAGAGTCTCGCCGTTGCAGAACTCGAAGAGTCCGCAGTAGGTCAGTCTCGCGCCGCCCTTGTCGCCAAGGAAGTCTATGAACATCTCGTTCTTGTCAAGGTTTTGTGCCCAAGCTCCGTTGAAGGAGATGCTTGCCTTGTCGGTGCGGACATAACCAGTGATGAAGTCGTCGACATCGTTCGTGCCGTGCTCGACGTCCTTGGTGTCCTCAGCCCACATTCCGTGATATTTATAGGACTTCATGTCCTTCGCCATCTCGCTGTAGGAGTCACAGGTCGCGGTTCTGACCTTGGCGTCACCAAGAATATAGAGGATAAGATCGAGGAAGTGGATCCCCCAGTCGATAAGCACTCCGCCGCCAGACTGAGACTTAGTCGTGAAAGCGCCGCCGAGTCCCGGGATGGATCTGAAGGATCTGAACGAGCAGTAGACATGATAGAGATCGCCGAACTTGCCTTCCTTGACCCACTCGCGGAGAGTCTCAACCGACTTCTGATAGCGGTTGCAGACTCCGATGTTGAGGAGCTTGCCGACCTCCTTTGCCTTGTTCGCCATCTCGACCGAGAGCGCGTAGCTGACGGTTATCGGCTTTTCGCAGAAGACATGCTTCCCGGCATTGAGGGCGTCCATGGTGACGGTGTAGTGCGCATAGTTGGGGGTGAGAACCCAGACAGCGTCGACCTCGGGGTCGTTCAGCGCGACGTGATAGTCGGTGATGACCTGCTCCACGAAGGGGTACTTCTCTTTTTTCTCCGCCGCCTTCGACTCAATGAGGTCGCAGGCGTACTTTACGCGGATGTTGTCCATCTGGGCGAACGCGGGAAAATGAGCTCCCTCAGATATGCGTCCGCATCCGATTACAGCGATAGTGATCATAGTGGTTTCTCCTTTTGTTTTAAGACCGCGGTCTTTTTTCTTAAATTATATCACGCGGGCGGGTGAAAGTCAATTCCATTGTTTTTGAGAAAACATACCATTTTTTTGTATAAGCCGCGCGAGAGACGGTGTCAGAGCTTTGATTTCATTTCATTTTTCACGAAAAGGGTTGACATATCGACCTGGATAATGTATAATTGACATGAGGTGCGAAGATTGAAAGCTGACGCTTTCAATCAGCATTTTGTGTCCCTATCGCGGTTTTACAACCGCGATTTGGCTGCGCCAACCGTGCCCCAAAAAGCAAGAAAGGAAACTTTTGCTACGCAAAAGTCATGGTCATAAAAATGAAACTGCTCGATGCCGTCAGAAACGGCTACTTAGACCGCACAATGAAGCTCTACGACGCCGCCTTTCCCGAAAACGAGAGGAAGGACTGGCAGCTGATGCTGAATAAGCGCCGCGAAGGTGTAATGACAATCGAGGCGATCGTCTCGGACGACGGTGATTTTCTCGGCGAGATGGTCTGCCTGAACGCCCGGAATATACTGCTGATCGACTACCTCGCGGTCGCGCCGGAATGCCGCGGAATGGGAGTCGGCTCGGAGGTTCTGAAGCTGCTCGCGGCGATGTATCCGGAGAAAAAGCTGATCCTCGAAATCGAGAGCACCTTCACGCCCGCCGGAAATTCTGTACAGCGGACAAGGCGCAAGGATTTCTACCTGCGCGCCGGAATGACTCCGGAACCCTGGCTGATCAAGCTCTTCGACGTTGAGATGGAAATACTGACGCTCGGCGGAAATGTCGGCTTCGACGAATATAAAGAACTCCTCACCGGAGTTTACGGCGAGAAGTTCGGCGAGCATGTCATACTGATATGAAAAACAGGTGAAACCGGAAAAAACCCGGCTTCACCTGCTTTTGTTCAGGTATCGAAAGTGACGTCGCAGAGTCTCAGCTCGCGGACATTGACAAATGTCGGGGACATCGGGGCTTCCTCCCTGATCAGGCTTCCGTCGGAGTTCGGGATGAAACCGTCGACCGTTTCGAAATACTTGCGCTCAAAGGTGCAGTTCGAGAAGGTCACACGCTCGATAGGCGCTTCGTCGCGGCTCTTGATGACCGGCATCCTTCCGCTCTTCGACAGGATGTTGTTGAATCTGATTCCGCTGATAAGGTCAATTTTGTTGCCCGGATAGACAATTATCTCGATCGGCGAGGTCACGCAGGAATCAATCGCGATGTTCTCGAAGAGCAGATTTTCGATATGTGTGGCATCGCCGCCGTCGTCGGTGAAGTTGTTCGGCTTGCCCTCGGGGACGCCCGGGATGTGCAGGCGTATGCCGCAGTTCGAATTCGTGAAGGTCAGGTTCGAGAAGACGCAGTTCTTTATCTCTCCGTCGCCGATCCACGCGATGCGGATGCACGCCTGGAAACTCGACAGGGTGCAGTTCGTGACGGTAACGCGCTCGCAGGGCTTCTTCTCGCGGAGAGGTCCGTTGTAGGCACGGACGATTATAGCGTCGTCTCCGGCGATGATGTCGCAGTCCGAGATATGTACGTCGCGGCTGCAATTCACGTGGATTCCGTCGGCGTTCGGATAGTTGCGGTTCGAGTCGATCCGCAGCCCGCGCATGTCGACCCTCTCGCAGTCGCAGATCCAGTAGCCCCAGCCGGCGCAGGGCTCGTAGAGCAGCACGTCCTCGCAGAGCACGTCCTTGCAGCCGATGAAGAAGACCATGCGCGCCGGAAGATCAAAGAC
>CAKSOR010000202.1 GCA_934477985.1 uncultured Eubacteriales bacterium | reverse complement strand
GGCGGCGGAAGAGCGTGTCTCCGAGCGAGAAGTAGAGCGACGCGCCCTCTCTGACCTTTTCGAGCAGCTCGTTGAGTCTGTGCAGGAAGATCGGCTTGCCCGAATAGACGCTCGGCATTATGTAGAGCTTCGCGTCGGGGAGCTTTTCCTCGGCGTGGGCAAAGCGCAGGTCAAGGTTAGCCTGCTTTGCGAGAATGAAGGTGCTGTTAAAGAGCTTGAGCGGGTTGTTGACCTCGCGCGGGACTATGCAGACCGCCTCCTCGGTGTGGCGCGGAAGCTCTGCGTACTCGAAATTCTTCAGGAACTCGTCGAATTCCTTCGTGACCATGGCGATCGGCTTTGCCGAACCGTCGGCGCGGAAGAATCCGTAGTCGCTGCCGTAGTTGTTCCAGTCATACGGCGCGTAATCGAACTGTCCCTGATCGAACGCGCACCACCAGAAGCAGCCGCGGTTGCCCTGCGCCCAGGTCGACCAGAGCATGGTTTTCAGGAACTCAGCCTCGGTCTTCTCGCTGTTGTTCGTGTAGCCTATAGAGCCGACCTCCTCGACGAACGCGGGTTTGCCGCCCATCGTCTCATAGAGCGTCGCGCGCATCGCCGGGTCGATTTCGGCGCGCATCGAGTTCAGCGGGTCGATACTTGTCGAGCAGAAGATCTGATATGGGTGAGTCGTCGTGATGTCGACTATCTCAGCCGTGTCGCGGAGGTTGAACGCCTCGTGACCGAGAGGCTGTTCAGCGTAGCCTGAGACGACAGGTCGGGTCGGGTCGGATTCGCGGATCGCGGAGGTTATCGTCTGAGTCCAGACATAGCCCTGATCCGGAAGAATTCCGGCAAGCTGGCTGCACTCGTTTCCGAGATCCCACGCGGCGATTGACGGCTCGTTTCTGAAGCGTTTGACGAAGTAGCGGATGAAGCGCATCTCCCACTTCATGACCGACGGGTCTGCAAGCGGATTCTTGCCGACGAAGGCCTCGGGGCAGAAGTAGCGGAAGCTCATGTGACCGGTAAGCAGTCCGACGATCAGCTTTATATCGTACTTGTCGGCAATGTGGCAGAACTCCTCGAAGTGCCGGCAAGCCTCCTCGCTGACTCCGGCGCGGCCAGCCTCGGTGTCGGGAAGCGGAATCTCGCCGGGCATCATGCGGTATTCGTAGAGCGTCTGATTTGCCATTATGGCGCGCAGCGGCTGAAAGACGTCCCAGGTGATGAACATCCTGAGCGTGCGGATTCCGTGCTCCGAGAGCTTTCTGAAGTCGGAGTCGACGGTTTCGGCGCTCCAGTCGTCCCACATGCGGATCGAGTTGTGAGACGCCCAGTAGTTCGCGCCGATGTAGAATTTGTTGTCGTGCATGAAATTGTTCATAAGATTTCTCCTTGAATTTATTTGTAGTACTTGTATTATACCATAAAATGTGATATAATACAAGTACCGATTCGGCACAGTTTTGTGACCGATCTTGCACTTTTCGAGGGAGATGATTCAGAATTGAAGGAAATTTACGGCGCACCTGCCACCAAAGTCCCGCTTTCTCCGGTCGAGGACCGGGTCATCCGGCGCGAGAGGGCGCCTTTCTCCGCGGAACTCATGACTAAGCTCCTTACCGACCTGACGCCGGACGAGCTCGCGATGAAGGAGGGCAGGGCGTCCGCCGACTACGATTACTACGCGTTCAGCTTCGAGGAGAGCGTCTTCGAGCCGGGCAACATCGTACATATTCTGCGCCACCTGAAATATGACCGCCACGAGCTGCACTCGCATCAGTTCTTCGAGATCATCTGCCAGGTTGCCGGAGAGGGAAGGGCGGTCATCTCGGGCGAACAGCTGAGGCTTGTGCCGGGAAAGATCTGCGTTCTGTCGCCGGGCGTTGTGCACCGCGTCGAGGTCTTCTCGGACGACGCGATTCTGCTGAAGATAATTCTCCGCAAGACCGATTTCGACTCGATATTCAGGCAGCTTTTAAGGTCTGACACACTGCTCGCGAGCTTTTTTTCAAGCGCGCTTTACGACGAGAATTGCGGCTGGCTGAGCTTTGACGCCGACGATCCCGAGATAACCGGGATGCTGCTCAGGATGCGCTACCACGAGGTCAGGGAAGCCCCGACCGACCCGATGATGAAGGAGGCTCTGCTGACCCAGCTCCTCTGCACGCTGGTCGACCGCCACGCCGGAACGGTCAACACCTCGTCGGGACTCAGCCGGCGCGGAAAGCTGATCGCCAGGATACGCGCCGAGTACCGCACGGTGAAGCTGGATGAGCTCGCGGAGGAGTTCCATCTCACGCAGAGCTATCTCTCTCGGGTTATCAGGCAGGAGACCGGGCAGAGCTTCACCGAGCTCATCGAAAATCTCAGGCTCGACCACGCCGCAAGGCTGCTCGCGACCACTAAGATGCCGGTTGAACAGATCGCGGTCGAGGCGGGTTTCGGCTGTCGTGAGTTCTTTCATCGGAAGTTCAAGGAGCGCTACGGCGTGCCGCCGTCGGTCTGGCGGAAGAATGGAGTCTGAGTTACCGTTGCGCCGCGGAGTTCCGTGGCTCCGGGAGACTGTACGAAAGCCGTTTCCAAACGCTGATTTGCGGGCGTCGTCAGTCTATCCAGCTCGCGAACTGCCTCTGGCGCGGCTTTGTGAACTCGCCTTTCAGGTAGCCAGAGACTTCACGCAGGGCTTTCAGTTCGGCGAAAATCACCTGGCGTAACATGAGCTCGGTCGGCTCGCAGAGGCAGAAACCGGCGGTCACACTGAGCGCGTGAGCGGCTTGTTCGTCGGTCAGGCTGTACGCGTCTGCTATCGTCCCGGTGAAGCCGCCAAGGTCAATTCCCGCCGATTTGCGGACGCTCCAGAGCCCTGGCTCGCTTTTGGCGAACCCGAGGATTGACAGTCCGAGCGC
The DNA here is from genome assembly GCA_934477985.1 of uncultured Eubacteriales bacterium. Lineage (GTDB taxonomy): Bacteria > Bacillota > Clostridia > Oscillospirales > CAG-272 > Flemingiibacterium. The sequence goes on along the minus strand of CAKSOR010000202.1, from coordinate 2,688 downwards.
TGTCAACGGGTCGCCGCCGTCGGCTCTCAGCGCGGAGTAAAAGCTCTCCGACGCCTTTTTGGCGACCTCTTCGCGCAGCTCGTCGACCGAGTCGAAGCAGGTGAACATCGGGCGGGTTGAGCACTCAAGGCGGCTCGCGAGCTCGCGGGCGGTTATCGCCGAAAGTCCGCTCTCCCGGGCGATGGAAAGGGCGGTGTTTATGAAATCTTCCTTTGTGAATCTGGCTTTGCGCGGCATTTTGTTTCCTCTTTCGTTTGATGACTTGCGTTATGCAACATATATTGTACCACACACTGATTGATATGTCAACCGCTTCACAAAAAATTAACAAAAGGGCGCACCGTCAGGAACGCCCTCGTTTTTCTTTATAATGTGAAATATCTGTGGTGAGTGAACTCGCCGTTGTCTAACTTCCGGTCGTTGTGTGCCGAGAGATCGAGGTCTCTGCCTCCCCACGCCTCGTCGTAGGGTCCGAAGCCGAGCTCCTGCGGCATGCGGTAGTCGGGGAGATTCTCGCGGTCGGTCAGCTCCTCGCGGATGCACTGGAGGTGCTTGAATCCGAAGCGGTAGGACGGGAAGAGGTAGTGTCCCTCGTCCCACTCGTTGACATTGTCGACCATGATCATCTTATGCGCGATCGAGTCCTCAGGCGCGCCGTCGCAGATATCCTTCGTCACGCGGAGAAGCTTTCTGTAGTCTTTGAAGTTCAGGTAATAGTAGTTCGGCTTGTAATTTATTGCCGGAAGCCCCTTGATGCGCGGTTCAGGATCCCAGAACTGGCTGACAGTCGTTACGAAGCGGTAGGGGTCTTTCGCGAGAAGCTTCAGATTGTTCTTGTACTCGAGCTCATAGGCTTCGGCGCTCGGCTGTTCGAGCTCATTCGACCAGGGGTGATTTATGTAGCGGAAGCAGAAATCGACTCCGCGCTTCTTTGTGCCCTCAATCGGGTCTTCGTTCCATTCCTTAGCGAGCTCGGCGAAGATCATTCCGTCAAAGCCCTTTTTCGTCGCCTCCTCGCGGCAATCGTCGAGAGCTTTCTTCATGCCTTCCTCGCCGCCTAAGAGATCGCGGAGCTGCTGCTGGGGGTCGTAGATGAAGACGACCGGCTTGTTGTCGATCTTCAGGTAGTTCGGGCGGCTGAAATACTCTCTGAACCAGAAGGGCAGGACGTTGCCCATGAGATCCTCATAGTCGCACGCGCCCCAGCGGGTCGACGCCTCGAACATGATGGCGAAGTTCATCATTTCGCGCCAGTGCGCTCTGAAAAGCCCCTCGTGCAGTCCTCTACCGAGTCTCAGCGCGTCGGGAGTCATCGGCTTACCCATGTTCTCGCGCTTCCTGTACCAGCAGTAGATCCAGCAGTTGATGCCGTGCTCGAGCGCCCACTTGATCTCCCAGTCGATGACCTCGGGGTTGTGATCCTCGTAGAATCCGGCGAGCGGAGTGCGCTCCGGGTAGTCGAAGTTGTCCTCGAATTCGTGGTTCAGGGTGTTGTCGCCGCGAGTCCAGGATGGGTAGTAGTGCGCCGCGACGATGCGTCCGCTGTTCGCGGGGTCGGGCTTCGGGACATGGTCGTAGAGTTTTATGTTGTACATAACGGTTCTCCTTTGATTTTTTACTGACACAATTATATCAGACGGAGGAACGCTTGTCAAGCCCTTTTAAAAAACACGCTCGATATGACCTGAAATGTTTATTTCTGACAAGTTCAGACGACGCCGAGGTAACCGGATATGATTCCGAGCAGCGCCGACAGCCCGATCACCACGATCGGATGAACTTTTCTGAAGGACAGAAAGGTCATCAGCCCGAATATCCCGAGCGACACCCATAAAGCCGGTGAGCTGAACGCCGAGAGACTGAATTTTCCGCCGAAAAACACCGTTGAGCCTACCGACAGCATCGCCGCTCCGATCAGTCCGACAACCGCGGGTTTCAGCCCCGACATGCAGCCGCTGACAATCTTATTCTTCCTGAAAGCCTCGTATATCCGCGCGACAATCAGGATTATCACGAAGGACGGCAGCACGACGCCTAAGGTCGCCACCAGCGCGCCGGGTATCCCAGCGGTCTCCATTCCGACGTATGTTGAGATGTTTATCGCGAACGGACCGGGCGTCGATTCGCTGACCGCGATGAAGTTGACAAGCGCCTCCTCCGAGAGCCAGCCGTGCGATATGACCTCAGCCTCGATAAGCGGAAGCATCGCGTAGCCCCCGCCGAAGGTGAACGCGCCGATCTTCATGAAGGTGAAAAGCAGTTCAAGTAGTATCATCTGCCTGCCCTCCGCGCCTCATATACAGAATTCGCGAGTCCGAGAGCCGCCGCGCAGGCGAGCACAAGTATCACGTTTGCTCCGAGCAGCCCGGCGAAGATGAAAGCCCCGAGCGAGATTATCAGCGCGACCGGCTTCTTTTCGGACTTCTTTATCATAGTGACAAGCGCTTTCACGAGCAGAGCCAGAACTCCCGCGCGGATGCCGAAGAACGCGTATTTCACCGGCTTCAGGTGTTCGAACTCTGACAGCACAAGCGAGATCAGCGAAATTGCTGCGAAGGACGGCAGAACGACTCCGAGAGTCGCCGCCAGCGCCCCGAAGAATCCCGCGACACGGTAGCCTACAAATGTCGCTGAGTTTACCGCGATCGGACCGGGTGTCGACTCGGCTATCGCGACTATCTCGAGGAT
>CAKSOR010000201.1 GCA_934477985.1 uncultured Eubacteriales bacterium | reverse complement strand
AGGAAACGCTGATTTAAGGTTGTTTTCACGCGAAAAAGACCATAAATCCAAGCCTTTTTCGCGTGAAAACTCCAATTATTCAGCTTATCCCTATGTTTTTTTCGAATGAGCTCCGCACTCACACTCTCCAGAATATCCAGATGAACACGTAGCCGGTGATGACCGCCGCCAGCGTGAACGGCACTCCGATGCGCAGAAACTCGCGCGTCGTGACCTTCTCGCCGTTCTTTCTGAGAATTCCGATCGCCGCGATGTTCGCCGACGCTCCGATTGGAGTCAGGTTTCCGCCGAGCGTCGCTCCGGTCAGCAGTCCGAAGTAGAACACGTACGGCGCGACTCCCTCTCCGCCGTTCATCAGCACCGCGATTCCCTGCACGACCGGCAGCATCGTCGCGACATACGGTATGTTGTCGATGAACGCCGACAGGATCACCGAGATGAAGACCAGCAGCGTGTAAAGCACGAACGGATTGTCGCCCGCGATATTGTGGAAGAGCTCCGCCGCGGCGTCGATGACTCCCGCGCGCCGGATTCCCTCAATGACGATGAAAAGTCCGGTCAGGAGCAGCAGTGTGTCGCGGTCGAGATCCTCGAGCACCTTGAAGAGCATGTCCTTGCGGCTGTGCTTCACAGCGTCGCGGACGACACCGATCACACAGAGCGTCATGCAGATTATTCCGCTTCTGAGCTCATAGACAGCCAGCGCGGCGCCGCCGTCCGGCTTCGGAATGAACGACGCGATTATCAGTAACACAACCGTTCCGATTATCAGCCAGGAGGGGAAATAATCGTCGACCTTTGTCTCGACTTCAGCCGAGATCGGCTGAGTGTCCTTTCTGAAAATGATGAGAAGCACAACAAGCGACGCCAGCGCGCCGAGCTCAACGCCCCAGAAGATTCCGGGGCGTCCCTGCATCCAGAAGAAGTCGAAGAAGTTCATATCAGCGAATCCGCCGAGAAGTATGCTCGTCGTGTCGCCGACCAGTGTCGCCGCGCCCTGGAGATTAGACGACACCGCGATCGAGATGATCACCGGCACGGGCGAGATCTTCAGCTTGCGCGAGATGGCGAGTCCGACCGGCGCGACCATAAGCACAGTCGCGACATTGTCGACGAACGCGCTTATCAATCCGGCGAAGAGCGAGAGCAAAAGCACAGCCCACTTGACGTTCGGGACTTTGACGATCATAAGCTCTGAAAGGCGCGCGGGCATGCGGCTCTCGATGAAGAGCGTCACAATGCCCATCATGCCAGCCATCATCATGAGGACGTTGAAGTCGATTGCCCCGAGCGCGTCGAGCGGCGTGTAATCCCAGAGTCCGCAGAGTCCGAGAATGAGGTAGACTGCCGCGCTTCCGAGCGCAACATATGGGCGGTATTTCGGCAGCGCGAGCATGAGTACATAGGTCAGCGCAAAGATTATAAGTGCGATTATCATTTTGTCGTTTCCGTTTTCTTTCTTAAAAAATTGAACTTTGTCCGATGTCCGCGGGACGTCACCGCGGATCAGCGTCAGTATTTCTTCCTGTAGTATCCGTAGCCGTGACCATCGCCGCCCGCGTGGTTCCTGACCGCGCCGAGGATCGGACAGCCGCTCTTCTTCAGCTGCTCGACCGTCTCCTGCACCTGTCTCACGTGCAGCTTCGGATTTCCTATGACTAAAATCATTCCGTCGCAGTGGGTCGCCGCGATCGACGCGTCGATGACCTGACCGAGCGGCGGTGTGTCGACGAATATGTAGTCGTACACCTTCTTCAGCGCCTCGATAGCCGCGCCGAAATACTTTCCACCGATCAGCTCGACCGGGTTCGGCGGGTACTTGCCCGAGAAGAGGATATTAAGTCCCGGGTACTGCGTCGCGTAAAGGCTGTCTCCGAGCTGCGAGAGCCCGGTCAGTACCTCCGAGAGTCCGACGACGTCCTTGGCGTCGGTGTTCCGCCCGGCGATGACCGACTTGCGCATGTCGGCGTCAACGACCAGCACCCGCTTGCCGAGCTCCGAGAAGCTCTTCGCGATATTAAGCACGATCGTGGTCTTGCCCTCGTTCTCACTGCAACTCGTCACTCCGATGACGCGGATGTCCTTGCCGCAGAACTGGATGTTCGTCCTGAGCGCCTTGTACGCCTCAATCGTGAAGAAATCATCCTGTCCCTTGAGCGTGAGTTCTACCTTTTCCATCTGATCATCCCTCGCTCTCCGCGCCGGACTTCTTTGAGTGCTTCGGGCGCTTTTTCTGACCGTAGCCGTAATAGCCGTACTTTCCCGAGTGCGGCGCGTTTGTGTCCGGGATGCGCCCGAGGACGCTCAGCCCGAGATAGCGCTCGACATCGTCGTCGCTCCTGATGCCGTCGTCAAGCAGCGAAATCACAAAGAAAATCAGGTAGACAACCGCCGCGGCAACCGCTCCGACAACGAGATGGCGGCTGTTTCTCGGACGGTTGCAGGGATTCGGGTCAACATTGCCATACTCGCTGATGTTGACCTGATTGACGCCGATCGTGTCGACTATCTTCTTGGCTCCGACCTCGCAGAGCGAGTCGACGATCTCCTTGGCGAGCTCGGGCGACGCCGCAATGACGCTGACCTCGAGCACGCGGGTGTTCTGCGGGTTGTTGGTCGCGATGCAGCTCTTCAGCGCGCCGGGCGTGGTGTTCAGCCTGAGCTCCGAGATGACCTCGTTCAGCACGGACGGCTGTTTGAGGATGTAATTGCAGTCATTGATGAGTCCGGTCGACAGCTGGAGCTCATTATTGAGCGTTCCGGTGGCAAGCTGCTCGTTGTCGCTCAGTCTGTACTGACGCAGAAGGTAGAGCGTCGCGGTTGAGCGGTACGCCGGGACGTAGTTCGTCTTTGTCCAGACATACGAACCGACCGCCGCGACAACCGCCGCGATGACGATCATTACGATGTTTTTCTTGAGGACGTCAAAGAGGTCGCGAAGGTCGATCTGCTTGACGCCGGGATTGTTTTCAGACATTTTCATTCCCCTTTATTTTTGAATATTGACTCAGGACAGGCGCAGAAGAGCGACGCGGCGTATTCCCTGCCGTACTTCTTTTCGACGAAGGCGTACCCGGCCGACATTTCGGTCGGGCGGTCAGAGAGATCGTGCGCGTCGGACGCGGCGATGTCGGCGACGCGCTCCTTCAGCATGGCTTTGGCGCGCAGAGCGCACATGAACCCGAAGCTGCCGAGCGGCGACCCGGCGTTCATCTGGATGAGCGCGCCGTCCGCGCGGAGGTTTTTGAGCGGCTCAACCGAGAATCCGAGCGACTCATAACGCTCGGCGTGCGCGAGAATCGGCTTGTAGCCGGCTGAGAGCAGTCGGTAGACGCCGTCCGAGATGTTCTTCACCGATTCACGTGTCGGGAAATCAACGAGCACACAGCGCCCGTGGAGCGTCCTGCAAAGCCGTTCGGAGAGCCAGGACAGATCGCCGCGGTCGGCGCGCAGTTCATTCGCCAAGAAGAGTCTCATACCGATCCGCTTTGAGACTACGTATTCGCTCGCCTTAGCGAAGGCGTTCGACACGCTCGCGCGGTTGTCGCCGAAGACCGACGGATTCCAGTGCGGCGTGAAGCAGAGTAACCGCACACCGTCGCGGAAAGCGGCGTCGATCATCTCGTACATCGTTTTATCGTCAGGCGCGCCGTCATCGACCCCGGCGAGCGCGTGGCAGTGAATATCGGCAAAATACATTTCTTTTCCCCCCGAAGGATCAAAAAGATCCATACGGTATTATTATACCACATCCGGACTCATTTTGCAATACCATTTCCGACAAAAAACAAGGGTTTTCACGATTTTTTAAGGAAACGCGGATCTGACGCTGCTCGCTCGGCATAGCCTCTGCGCGTTTGTGCTCATTTGAGCAAAATCGCCGTTTTTGCCCGGGGTACTTGATTTTTCCACAGAACTGTGGTAAAATTTAAGGCAATACCGCACAATTCTAAGTGCGTAGATGCGCCAGCGGATTTTTCGTCAGACGATACAAAAATTCGCAGGCAGGGTACCGCCCCTGTCAAGAATTTTTGTGAAGTATGACGGAAAAGACGCAAGCAGATGCGCGCTTAAGGCGTCAGCCGTGAATTGCGCGGTATTGCCTTAATAGACATCGCCAAACGGCGTACAAAACGAAAGGAACATGAAATCATGGCAATAGTTACGATAGTGGGCTCGGGAATGATGGGCTCGGCGCTCGCTTTTCCGCTGACCGACAACGGGCACGAGGTGCGGCTGGTCGGCACGCATCTCGACCGCGGGATAATCGAGGAGTGCGAAAAAACCGGCAAGCATCCGAAATTCGACCGCCCGTTCCACGGGAAGATCAGCTATCATCAGATCGAGGCGCTCTCCGCGGCGCTCGACGGCGCTGACGCGGTGATCGGCGGAGTATCGAGCTTCGGCGTCGACTGGTTCGGCGAGAACGTCCTCCCGGCGGTCGATGAGAAAACACCTGTACTCACGGTCACAAAGGGACTCTACGACCTCCCGGACGGTCGGCTGATGACCTATCCGGCGCTCTGGGCGGAGAGACTCGCGAAAAAGGGTCTCAAGCGCCGTCTCTGCGCGGTCGGCGGACCCTGCACGAGCTATGAGCTCGTCGCTGAGGACCAGACCGAAGTCACATTCTGCTCGGCTGACCGCGAGGCGCTGGAGTTATTCAAAAAGCTGATGGCGACCGATTATTACCACATCAGCCTGACCGACGACGTCACAGGCGTAGAGAGCGCCGTCGCGCTCAAGAACGGCTACGCGCTGGCGATCGCGCTGACGATAGGTCTCAACAACGCGAAGCGCGGCAGTGAGGAGCTGCACTTCAACTCGCAGGCGGCGGTCTTCGGGCAGAGCTTCAAGGAGATGTCGCGCCTGCTCGACTACCAGTACAGCCGCGAGGACAGGTTCAGAACGTCGGAGGACAAACTGAACAACCTGACGCTCGGCGCGGGTGACCTCTACGTCACGGTCTACGGCGGACGCACACGCAAGGTCGGAATCCTGCTCGGCGAGGGACTTTCGCTCGAGGAAGCGAAGGAAAAGCTCGCCGGAGTGACGCTCGAGTCGCTGGTTGTCGCCGAGAGAGTCGCCAGAGCAGTCAAAGCCGCCGCGGCGAACGGCAGACTGAAGACGGAGGACTTCCCTGTGCTCACACATGTCGACGCTCTTATGCGCAGCGAGGAATCAGCGGAGCTGCCGTGGGAAAAATTCACGTTCTGAGGCATTTTTTTCGGAAAAATTCGCAAAGACTCTTGACAAACAGCGGAATATGTGCTATAATAATTAACTGGTATAGGTTGCGCTGTACGGCGTGACCTCTCCTTTCCCGGAAAAAATATGTGTGTTCCGGGACTTAATGTCCATAAGGAGGTGTAACAACATGGATAAGATTTCTTCCTACGAAACTCTGTTTATCGTTGATGTACAGCAGGGTGAGGACAGCACTAAGGCACTGGTTGAGAAGTTCACCAACCTTATCGCTGCAAACGGCACCATCGAGTCGGTCAATGAGTGGGGTACCCGCAGACTTGCGTACCCGATCAATGATCTCACCGAGGGCTACTACGTTCTTGTCAACTTCAAGAGCGCGCCTGATTTTCCGCTTGAACTCGAGCGTGTCTTCGGCATC
>CAKSOR010000200.1 GCA_934477985.1 uncultured Eubacteriales bacterium | reverse complement strand
TCTGATACTCCGGCGCTGAAAGCGTCTGAGCTTTATTGGAGAGTCATCATCTTTCCGGCAGTCAGAGCGACCTCCTTGCCGCGCCACTTCAGTACGCCGCCCTCACGGTCGGTGAAGACGCTGAGCTTTCCGCCCTCGAGCGTCACCTCGACTCTCCGTCCGTTCACCGGAACGACCGCGCGGAAGTCGCCCATGACGTCAGACGGACTGACCTCGAAGGTTTCGTATCCTGGCGAGGTCGGCTTGACGCCCGCAAGATAGCGTCCGACGAAATAGAGCGTTCCCGCGCCCCAGGCGTGGCAGAGGCTCTTGTCATACGGGTCGCCGTACATCGCGTAATGTTCTTCGCCCTTCATGCCGAGGTCGAACTCCTCCCAGATCGTCGTCGCACCGAGGTCGATCATGCCGCCGTAGTAGGCTTTCATTCTCTCGAACGCCTCGCGCGTCCTGCCGTTCTGGCAGAGTATCTCGTACTCGAAGAACTTGTAGAATGGCGTCGTCAGCTTCGGGATATTGTCGTTCTCGATGACCGAGGCGATTATCCCGGCTGTGCGCTTTTCGTCGGCGTAGCCCAGTACCACCGCAAGGCAGTTCTGGTGGCGTCTGACCTGCTTTGACGGCTTTCCGTCGGCGAATGTCGAGACATAGGCGCGCTGATCCTTGTCCCAGTAGAGCTCAAGCTTTTCGACAATGGCTTTGTATTTGTAGCCGAAGTTCATCTCGTCGCTCTTCTCGCCGAGCAGCCCGGCGAATTCGGTCATGTACCTGAGCGCCGCGCCAAGGAGCATCTGAACACAGCAGTTAAAGCCGTTCTTCTCGATGTCGTGCCAGTCGATGAATAGCCACGCTCCGAAATTCGCGAGGAGTCCGTCCTCAAGCATGCCGAGATAGTATGTGAGGATCTCCTTCGCGTAGCCGTAGTTTCTTTTAATGAAATCGAGGTCGCCGGTGTGCAGATAGTAGTCGTGCAGCATCATGAACCAGTAGAAGGTGTATTCGAGTATTCCGCCGACGACGCGGTTGTCGTACTCGCCGCGCAGGAGTATCAGCGTCCGGCGGACGATGTCTGGGTCGCCGAACGAGTAGTAGTTCATCTTCGCGGTTATGTACGCGTCACCCGCCCACGGCCATCGGTCGCGCTTTATGCCGTCCAAAAAGAACATCGGTGAGCAGAGGTCAAGCGTGTATTTTGAGATGTCCCAGACCTTTTTGAGCCGCTCGTCGGGCGACTCAAAGACCGAAATATCCTCGCGGTCGGGGCGGACATAGAACGCCTTCAGCGGAAAATCCGCGCCGCCGGTAAAACGGACGAATCGGCAGGCTCTCGCGCGGAGAATCTGCTTTCCGGGCTTTGCGGAGTCGATGATGACACAGCGGTCGCTGTAGGTTTCGCCAAGACTCTCGCCGTAGAATATTTTCAGCTCGCTCTCAGGCTCAATTTCAAGCTTTACAAAGGTCTCGCGTCCGAAGTCGACGATCCTTTCGTCTCCGGCGACCCTGTCAGAGACCGGTTTTATCTCCTCGCAGGGGAACTCAAAGCCGCCCGGAAGCTCGTCCGACGTGAGCAGCGGGGAAGTGCCGACCGGCTCGTATTGCCCGTCGTACATGTCGGCAATCCAGCTCTCGTCGGTGAATATCACGTCGCCGTCGATTCTGAGCGCGCACATTCCGTCGGTGCCGCCGACAACAACCATCAGCTTGTGCTGACCCGCGCCGACGCTGAACTCCTCCGCGCCGTTCTGGCGGACATAGTCGATATAGACGCACGCGCTGCCCTCAGCTGTCACACGGAAGCTCGTCGGTTCGACGAGGTCGTAGTTCTTATTGAACCTGACCGAGAGCGCCGGGCGGGGGATCGGGTAGAACGCCGGGACGGACTTGCCGCGCTCCTCGCGCGAGAGCAGGTACTTTACGCCCTGGCAGAACTCGAAATCGCGGTATCTGAATATCCATTTTCCTTTAGTCATGGGGTTTTCTCCTTTTGAAAGTTTTTGTCAGCCCGACCCGCGTAAAAGCGGGGGAGCTTACCGGACAGGTCGGATTCCTGAGCGGCGTTTCTTACTATTATTTTAGCAGATAAAGCGCGGGTTGTCAAGAGTTTTTGTTTAAGAATACACTGAATAATTCGGGTTTTCGCAGAAAAAGTCTTGGATTTATGGGCTTTTTTCTGCGAAAACAACCTTAAATCAGCGTTTCCTTAACACGTGACCGCGATTCCTGAGTTCCCGCGGCGGGAGTCCGAATTCTCTGAGAAAGCAGCGGTTCATCGACGAGACGCTGCCAAAGCCGCTCTCAAACGCGATCTGCGTGACGCTTATGTCGGTTGTGACCAGCAGACGCCTGGCGTTCTCCGCGCGGAGACGGTTTAAGTAAGCGGTGAATCCGCGTCCGGCGTTCCTTGAGAAAATATCGCTCAGATAGCACGGCGAGACGCCGATCTCAGCCGCCGCGCGGGTAAGCGTCAGCGGCTCTCTGAAATTCCCGCGCATAAAGCTTATCGCCCGTCTGACATAATTCAGCGCCGGGCTTTTTTCGTTCGGCGGCTTAAGCGCGGATGAGTTTTCAAGGAATTCGCTGATTATCACAAGCGCGAAACCGGTCGAGCGCGCTGTCTGGAACTCGGTCCGCTCTCCCGCGGTATCGAAAATATTGCGGAATCCCTGAAGCGTCCGTTCAAGCGCCATTCCCTCGAGATGACCGTTGAACGGAAGGACCGCCGGCTCGATCAGCCCGAGTATATCGCGGCTGACCTCGCTCTCCGAGAGCTTCATCGAGTATATGACAAGTGGCTCGCCGGAGAGATCGACCTTGTGCATATCCTCGGTGCCGAGCCCCCAGAAATCGCCCGGACAAACGGCGAAGCTCTGACCGTTCAGGAAGTGTACGCCGTGACCCTCGACGACTATCTCGAGCTCGGTGTGATCGTGCTGATGGAGCGGATAGCTTTCGGTGAGCGTCGAGATATTCGCGCGGATTCCGCCGTGGCTTTTCGTGAGATCGTGATCGTATTTCTGATAGTTGTTCATTTCGCGACTCCTTTGTATCATTATAACTCATTATCCAAAGAATTGCAAGGTTTTCCGAAAAAATCCGCTGGATTTTTTCGCCCGGAAGTGGTACAATTGAGTCATCAACAGACGAAAGGACTGAAAGTCATGAAAATCTATGAAATAAGCGGGAAATGCCGCCTGAGCTTCGCCGAGGAAACTCCCGGCGCTGAATGCGAGAGCCTGACCGTCGACGCGGTCATTCCCGGAAATGTCGAGCTCGACCTCGAGCGCGCCGGGATTCTCCCCGAGCTGTTTTTCGGCAACAACATCAGGCTCCTGCGGAAATACGAGTACTACAAATGGCGCTACACAATCGACGCCGACTTCCCGACGCACGCTGAGGATGAGCGGGTGATACTCGAGTTCGGCGGTGTCGACTGCTTTGCCGACTATTATCTGAACGGCGTGAAGTTAGGCGAGTCGGACAACGCGCTGATACCGCACCGCTTCGATGTGACCGGGCTCTGTCATGAGGGGAAGAACCTTCTCGAGGTGGTGATCCGCTCGCCGCTCCTTGAAGCCGCGAAAAAACAATACGACGCCTATGAGTGGGCTTATGTCAACAACCATGAGGCGCTCAGAGTGCGCAAAGCGCCGTCGCAGTACGGCTGGGACATCATGCCGCGCGCCGTCACCGCCGGAATCTGGCGCGCGGTGAAGGTGATTGTCATGACGCCGAACGAGTTCACCGACTTCTACATAACGACTCTGCGCGCCGACAGGAACTCGGCGACGCTCTCGGTCGCGTTTCAGTTCACGACCGACACTCCGCGCTTTGAGGGGCTTTCGGTCAGAATCACCGGCAGAATCGACGGTGAGACCGGATTTTTCGACGAGCGTCCGATACGCTTCTGCCGCGGCGGGTACACGATAAACGTCCAGCGACCGAAGCTCTGGATGCCGCGCGGTTACGGCGACGACCCGGACGGAGACGCGAATGTGTATGAGGTCAGAGCGGAACTTATCCGGAACGGCGAGGTCATCGCGGAATACCGGACAACGCTCGGAATCCGGACAGTGAAGCTTATACGCAGCGAGATCTGCGACGAATACGGCGGGGAGTTTGTGTTCGAGGTGAACGGCGAGCGGGTGTTCTGCCGCGGCAGCAACTGGGTGCCGCCTGACGCCTTTCCGTCGCGGAACAACCAAAGATACGGGATGATACTCGATATGGCGAAGGATCTGAAGTGCAACATCCTGCGCTGCTGGGGCGGAAACGTCTATGAGGACGATGAGTTCTTCGATCTCTGCGACAGGTACGGAATAATGGTCTGGCAGGATTTCGCGATGGCGTGCGCCTTCTATCCGCAGGACGAGGAGTTCGCCGGGACTCTGCGAAGAGAGGCGGAATCGGTTGTGAAGCGGCTCCGGAATCATCCGTCGCTGATACTCTGGAGCGGCGACAACGAGTGCGACGGACACATGTACGCGATCGCGAAATATGACCCGGACGCGAATATACTTACCAGACGTGTACTTCCTGAGGTGATTCACCGGCTCGATCCGAACCGCGAGTACCTGCCGTCCTCGCCGTATTCCGGAAGGGCTGTGATCGAGCGCTCGAAGACTCTGAAGGTAACTCCCGAGAAGGCGGCGTGGAAGCCGATGGAGTCCTACAAGCCGATACTTCCGGAGGATCACCCATGGGGCTCGCGAGACTACTACAAGAGCGGCTTCTATACCGGGCTGAGATGTGCTTTCATCAGCGAGATCGGCTATCACGGCTGCAACGACCTCGAGTCGATGAAGCTGTTTCTTTCGCCGGACAAGCTGTGGCACTGGAAGGACAACGACGAGTGGCTGACTCACGCCGCCGAGATGAACGGACCTTACGGACCTTACGCTTACAGAATAAAGCTGATGGCGGATCAGGTTTACGCGCTGTTCGGAGTTGAGCCGGAGCGGCTGGAGGATTTCATCTTCGCGTCGCAGGTCTCGCAGGCTGAGGCGGATAAGTACTTTATCGAATCGTCGAGGCAGTTGAAGCCGGTGCGCTCGGGGATAATCTGGTGGAATCTGATCGACGGCTGGGAGCAGTTCTCGGACGCGGTTGTGAGCTACGACGGTTACAAGAAGCTGGCTTACTACTATATCCGGCAGTCGTCTGAGAATGTGGTGCTGTCGTTCGGCGAGCCGCGCGACTGGAATATCCGGCTTTTCGCGTCGAACGACACGCTGAATCCCGCAAAGGTAGTTTACCGGGTTTACGACGCCGACGGTATGCGCGTGCGGATGGAGGGAAAGGTCGACGTTCCGGCGAACGAGACGGTCGGAGTTTCCATGATGCGGATTTCGCATGCCGAGAAGAAGCTCTATCTTATTGAATGGGAGCTTGGCGGAGTCAGGTACACAAACCACTACATCTTAGGCTATCCGGCGTTTGAACTTGAGCGGATGAAGGATTGGGTGCGAAAGATCGCGGAGTTCTCGGGGCGTGAGGATTTTGGCGGGAAGGTCGGAAGGCTTATCCGGGGCTGACCAGGCAGTCGGCACATAGCGCCGGCTGCGTTCGCCTGGGGCGCGGAGCGCCCCGGCGAATCCGCCGCGCGGCTTTGCCGCGCGGCGGGCAGGGGGCTGCCGCCCCCTGCAACCC
>CAKSOR010000199.1 GCA_934477985.1 uncultured Eubacteriales bacterium | reverse complement strand
CCCAAAACCTTTATCCAGTGGCAGAAACGAAAAATTTGTCCATGCCAATGTTTAAAAAGGTTTGGGGAGGGTGGAGGGTGCAGGGGGGCGGGGGACCCTTTCCTTAAAAGGGTTCCCCGCCCCCCTGCAAAACAAACAATTACAGACCGCGCTTTACGTAGTGGGTGTGGAGGATTTCGTGAGCCTTGTGGCTTCCGGGCTTTCCGAGGTACTCGTCGTAGAGTTTCTTAACGGCGGAGTTCTCGTGGGACTTACGGAGATCCATAGCGGCGTCTGCCTTATAGAGGACAGCGGCGCGGAGGGCACGGAGGTCAACGGAGTTGCGTACCGAAGCGGGCTGGAGAGGCTGACCGCCGCCGTTCACGCAGCCGCCGGGGCAGCACATGATCTCGATGAAATCGACCTGCTCTTCGCCGTTCTGAACCTTGGTGAGGAGCTCCTTGGCGTTTTTCGTACCGGACGCGACAGCGACGCGGATCGTCTTATCGCCGAGCTGGTAGGTAGCGCGCTTGATCGGAGCGGTTCCGCGGACGTCGTCGAAATCGACCTTCTCGAGCGGCTTGCCGAGGATGACCTCAGCCGCGGTACGGAGAGCCGCCTCCATAACGCCGCCGGTCGCGCCGAAGATCGCGCCCGCGCCCGAACCGATGTCGAACGGCTGGTCGAACTTCTCGTCGGGGAGATTATTGAAGTTGATTCCGGCCTTTTCGATCAGGCGTGCGAGTTCGCGGGTAGTGATAGCGACGTCGACGTCCGGAACTCCGGCCGCGTTCTCGCCGTCACGGGTGACCTCGAACTTCTTCGCGGTGCAGGGGATTGCCGAGACGAAGAAGATGTCCTTCGGGTCGATGCCCATCTTCTCAGCGTAGTAGGTCTTGTACATCGCGCCGAACATCTGCTGGGGCGACTTGCAGGACGAGAGATTCTCAGTCATATCCGGGAAATAGTGCTCGCAGTATTTGATCCATCCGGGCGAGCAGGAGGTGATCAGCGGGAGCTTGCCGCCGTTTGCGACTCTGTCGAGGAATTCGGTGGCCTCTTCCATGATCGTGAGGTCGGCGGTGAGGTTCATGTCATAGACGCCGTCAAAGCCGAGACGCTTGATGGCCGCGACCATCTTGCCCTCAACGTCAGTTCCGGGCGCGTTTCCGAAGCACTCGCCGATGGTCGCTCTGACCGACGGAGCGGTGCAGATCGCGACGTGCTTGGTCGGATCGGCGATCGCGTCGAGAACCTTCTGGGTGTCGTCCTTCTCGTAGAGCGCGCCGACCGGGCAGGCGACGATGCACTGTCCGCATCCGACGCAGGAGGTCTCAGCGAGCGGCGTCTCGAAGAGGGTTCCGATGTGAGTGTCGAATCCGCGGTCGTTAGTGCCGATTACGCCGATTCCCTGCATGTTCTTGCAGGCCGCCACGCAGCGGCGGCAGAGGATGCACTTGTTATTGTCGCGGACAAGCCACGAGGTGGACTCATCCTTCTCGTAGTGGATCGACTCGCCGGTGAAGTGACCTTCCTCGCAGCCGTACTCGTTCGCGAGCTTCTGAAGCTCACAGGAGGTGCTGCGCGGGCAGGAGAGACACTTCTTCTCGTGGTTCGAGAGGACGAGCTCGAGGTTGGTCTTGCGCGCCGCGAGAACCTTCGGGGTGTTCGTGAGAATCTCCATGCCCTCGTTGACCGGGTAGACACAGGATGTGACGAGTCCGCGTGCGCCGACTACCTCGACGAGGCAGATGCGGCACGCGCCGATCTCATTTATGTCCTTGAGGTAGCAGAGAGTCGGGATGTCGACTCCGGCGTACTTCGCGGCTTCGAGAACCGTTGAGTCCTTCGGAACTTCGTAGGCTCTGCCGTTTATCTTTACATTTACCATATCCATTGTAAACTATGTACTCCTTCCTTGAAATCCGATTACTGCTTGCTGATCGCGCCGAACTTACAGCCGGACATGCAGGCGCCGCACTTGACGCACTTGTCAGACTTGATTTCAAGCGACGGGAGCTTGTGACCGGGAGCGATGTAGTTCGTCTTGACGATGGTGTCGGCAGGGCAGTTCTTAGCGCACTTGCCGCATCCGATACACTTGTCCTTGTCGATGACGAACGAGAGGAGGTGCTTGCAGACGCCTGCCGGGCACTTCTTGTCTCTCACGTGAGCAACATATTCGTCGCGGAAGTAGCGGAGAGTCGAGAGAACCGGGTTCGGCGCGGACTGACCGAGCGCACAGAGTGACGAACTCTTGATGAACGCCGCGAGCTCCTCGAGGCGGTCGATGTCTTCCATCTCGCCCTCGCCGTGAGTGATCTTGTCGAGGATTTCGAGAAGTCTTCTCGTACCGATACGGCAGGGAGCGCACTTACCGCACGACTCGTCGACCGTGAATTCGAGGAAGAACTTCGCGATATCGACCATGCAGGTGTCCTCGTCCATGACGATAAGTCCGCCCGAGCCCATCATCGAGCCGATAGCGACGAGGTTGTCGTAGTCGATCGGAGTGTCGATGAGCGAAGCCGGGATGCATCCGCCGGAAGGTCCGCCGGTCTGAGCCGCCTTGAACTTCTTGCCGTTCGGAACGCCGCCGCCGATTTCCTCGACGACCTCGCGGAGGGTGGTACCCATCGGGATCTCAACGAGTCCGGTGTTGGTGATCTTTCCGCCGAGCGCGAAGACCTTCGTGCCCTTCGAGCGCTCAGTACCCATCGAAGCGAACCACTCAGCGCCCTTGTTGATGATCTGCGCGATGTTCGCGAGGGTCTCGACGTTGTTGACGATGGTGGGCTTGCCGAAGAGTCCCTTGACAGCCGGGAACGGAGGACGGGGTCTCGGCTCGCCGCGGTTGCCCTCGATAGAGGTCAGGAGCGCGGTCTCCTCGCCGCAGACGAACGCGCCCGCGCCGAGACGAAGGGTGATGTCGAAGTTGAAGCCAGTGCCGAAGATGTCCTTGCCGAGAAGTCCCATCTCGCGAGCCTGCTTTATTGCGATCTGGAGTCTGTGGACAGCGATCGGGTACTCTGCGCGGACGTAGATGTAGCCCTCGTCAGCTCCGATTGCGTAGCCGGCGATTGCCATTGCCTCGAGAACGGCGTGCGGGTCGCCCTCAAGGATCGATCTGTCCATGAACGCTCCGGGGTCGCCCTCGTCGGCGTTGCAGACGACGTACTTCTTGTCGGAGACAGAAGCCTTGGCGAACATCCACTTGCGTCCGGTCGGGAAGCCCGCGCCGCCGCGTCCGCGGATGCCGGAGTCGAGAACGGTCTTGATGACGTCGTCGGGGGTCATCTCAGTGAGAACCTTGCCGAGCGCCTTGTAGCCGTCCATAGCGATGTATTCGTTGATGTTCTCAGGGTCGATGAGACCGCAGTTTCTGAGGGCGACGCGATGCTGCTTCTTGTAGAATGTGGTCTCGGAGAGAGCGACGTTTTCCTTGTTGGCGACAGCGGCGTCGACGTCCTTGTACTCAAGGCGCTTTACGGGGCGACCCTTGAGAAGGTGCTCGGAGACGATCTCGGCGACATCCTCAGCGGTGACGCGCGAGTAGAAAGTTCCGTCGGGGTAAACGATGACGACCGGTCCGACAGCGCAGAGACCGAAGCATCCGGTGCGGACGACCTTGACTTCGTCCTCGAGTCCGGCGGACTTCAGGTTCTCGTGGAAAGCTTCCTGGATCTTGTCGCTTCCGGAGGAGGTACATCCGGTACCGCCGCAGATAAGTACATGAGCTCTGAACATTTATAAAATCCTCCTGTTTATTTCGTGAATTCGCCGACGATCTTGCCACCCTTGAGGTGATCCTCGATGACGCGGGCGACCTTTTCGGGGGTCATGTTGACGTAGGTTACGGTGTCCTTGCCGTTCTCGAAGATCTCGACGACCGGCTCTTTGCCGTCCGACTCGATGTGACCGTTCTGAGATACGGTTACCTTGCCGGTGAGGTCAGCCTTGTCGATGCCCTCGACGAAGGCGTTAAGGACATTACGCGCGCCTGCCGCGATGCCGCAGGTGCCCATGCCGACGATCACGCGGATCGTGCCGTGACCTTCGCGGAGGATTACGTTTTTCTGCATTTTGTCGCGAATTTCCGCAAGCTCTGCTAAAGTTTTCATGAAACTGTTCCTTTCAAAATTAAATTAAAATGAAGCCTGTAGGCTCATAGCGCGAATAGATCTATTACCCAGCGAAGAACCTCGGGTGAGTCGAGCGGGACGTCTCCGAGGAGCGCCCGTGCCTTTCGGGTATCGAGTGACACGCGCCGTTCCGGTGAGTTGTAGGTCACAAGAAAATCGATCGCCGGATCTATGGCGATCAGCGAGACGACCGTGGCGGAGAGGTCTCCGAGCGGAGGACCGCATTTGAACGAAGCGCTTGTGACCGTGCCGTGGTGATCGGGATCTGCCGACTTGTCCGTTGAGAGAATCGAGAAGCTCCCGCCTGACTTTTCCGCCGCCTGCTTCAGGATGAAGAGACCGAGACCGGCGCTCTTCTTGGTTGAAAAGCGGGGAAGTGGGGCGTTCCGGAGAATGTCGGGCGGCATGCCGCGACCGTTGTCCGAGACGGTGAAGCTGATTGAGTGCTCGTCCTCATCGACTTTTATCGAAATGAAGGTCGCGTCGGCGTCGATTGAGTTTACGGTGACGTCGAGGATGTGGAGCGACACCTCATCGAAGGTCGGATATTTTTCCCGATCCGGCATCACATGTACTGGTCGAGGATACCGTCGATGTCAGCGGTGGTGAGACGACCGTAGACCGTGCCGTTTACGGTGAGGACGGGAGCGAGACCGCAGGCGCCGATGCAGCGGGTAGCCTCGAGCGAATATCTTCCGTCAGGGGTGGTAGCGCCGGCAACGAGTCCGAGGCGCTCGGTGATCTTGTCCATTAAGAGTCCCGAGCCCTTGACGTAGCAAGCGGTTCCGAGACATACCGCGATTGCGACCTCACCCTTCGGGTTCAGTGAGAACTGAGAGTAGAAGGTCGCGACGCCGTAGACTTCCTCGAACGAGAGGTCAAGTCCGAACGCGATCTTGCGGATGACCTCGATCGGGAGGTAGCCGTAGATCTCCTGCGCGCCCTGAAGCACTGGCATGGTCGCGCCCTTTGTTCCCTTGAACTCGGCGATGAGTGCGTCGAGCTTCTGTTCCTGCTCGGGCGTACCCTTGAATTCGACTGTTGTCAAGTTCTTTTTCATAGTAAAGCATTCTCCTTATCAGGAATATAATAGTATTCCGGTCAGCTTCGTTAAAATTGTAACAATCACTTGCGTAAATGGGTTATCCATTACAAGCATACCGGGTATATACTTCCTGTAATATTATACACTATTTTCTCCCAAAAATCTACACCTTTTGCTAAAAAAATATTATCTTTTTTAAGGGGTAAAAAAATAAAAAATAATGTCATACGAGCAAAAACAGAAAAAAATAAGAAATTCGTAAAAGTCACTGCAAACTTGACGAAAATCCTTCGGTTTCGGACGTTTATCCGGCGCTGAAAATGAAGTTTTTTGTACGGCGTTCGCTTTCGGGCGCGCCCTGCCGAGGCACTGCCGCCGCAGGCGGCAGTGCCGTCGCCAGGGCGCGGGCGCGGCATCGCCGCGCCCGCGCGCCGCCGCCAGGTTCGGGGCGAAGCCCCGAACCTGGCGCGCGTACAGAGC
>CAKSOR010000198.1 GCA_934477985.1 uncultured Eubacteriales bacterium | reverse complement strand
ATGTACAACGACTTCGTGAACCTGAATTTCTTCTTTGAATACGACGGCGGATACGTGCAGGTCATCTCGGAAGACAAAAGCGTCCAGTTCTCGGTCGGCGAAAAAAAGCAGGCGTGGACGCACGAAAACAAATTCTCCGAACGCCAGTTTGGCTATGACCTGCATATAGCGAACTCCGGCTTTATATCGCTCGCACCGCTCGGCATGATGTGTTCGGCAAAGGTCGATGACATCTCGGTGATGTCTGACTCCTTCCCGCGCTATAAAGGCGCGAGCGGCTACGGAACTGAATACATCGTAACTGTGAACGCTGGCGACGACGGCTGTCAGCCGACAATCACGGCAAAATTAAGAATTAAACAGATAGGAAAAAGCAACTCAGAGCACCCCGACACCGGCTACTGCGCAGTCGAGCTCATCTCCTACGACTACAGCGACGCCTACAAAATAATGGAGGCAGAGCAATGAAAAAACTCCTCATCATCGCGGCCCTGACCCTCGCCCTCACCGCCTGCAACGCCGACATTCCCGTCACCCCCATGTCCGAAGCGCTGAAAATCAGCGCCTTCCTATACCCCGAAGAAATAAGCAATTCAATCGACTATCACAACGCGACGCTCGACGAGCTCCAAGCCCTCGATGACACCGGAATAGAATTCGCCCCTCTCGAACTCGGCAAAGAGCGAATGATAGCCCGCGAAGGCTATAATAACACAGTCGGTCTGAATTTCAGAATTGAATATGAGGGCGGCAGCGTCGAGCTGATCTCCGAAAACAAGGATGTACAGATGTCTGTAGATGAAAAATGCCGCCTCATGACAAACGATAACGCCCGTTCCGAACGCTATTTCGGATATGACATACGCATATCCAATTCCGGCTATGTAGCTCTCGTCCCACTCGGCGGCTGCGGCGGAATGACGGAGATAGACAATATATCGGTCTTCGGAATGCGAAATCCCCGCTACTCCGGACCGCGCGGAGCGGGCACAGAATATTACATAAAAATCAACGCCTACGAAGGCGGCAGTACAACCTCGCCGAAAATAACCGCCGAACTGAAATTCACCCACCTCGGAATCTCCGACGCTGATCCATACTATTCAGATTTCTGCGCGGTCGAGCTCATCTCCTACGACTACAGCGACGCCTACAAACTGATGGAGGACGCCGGATGAAAAAGCTCCTTATCCTCGCCGCCCTGACTCTCGCCCTCACCGCCTGCAACGCCGACATCCCCGTAACTCCCATGTCCGAAGCCCTGAAAATCAGCGCCTACACCTACCCGGCATCCACCGCCCCGACCGCCGATCCGCCCGACCAGTCCCTCGTAGCCCTGACCCGTCTCGATAAAGAAACCGAATACCTCCTCCCAAAAGTCGGCTTCTACAAAAAACTCAACAACATAAATCTCCTGCTCGAGTACGACGGCAGAATTGAGATCATTTCCGAGACAAAGGATTCCCAGCTCTCGGTCGACGAAAAACAGGCAATCTGGGACTACTCCGGCTTCGAGGGCAGGCATTTCGGCTACGACCTCACAATAAACAACTCCGGCTGGGTCGCCGTACTCCCGCTCGGCTTCTGCTCCGGTCCACACGAGATCGATAGTATCTCGATAGACCCGTTCGAGGGCTTCGAGTCTGACTCGACCGAGTCAATCCTCACAATAAACGCCCTCGACGGCACAGACCGCGTGATGATTACCGCGAAACTCACAATACGATCCGTCGCACACAACCTCTGCGCAGTCGAGCTGATCTCCTACGACTACAGCGACGCCTACAAACTGATGGAATCGGCAAATAATTGACCTCCCCGCTCCGGAAAACTGACAATTTTCGCCCCGGAGCGGCTTTTTCTCGCGTGTTTACAAATAATTTTCGTTTTTCCTCTTTACAAATCGGTCAAAACGTGCTATTATATATATCGTGGCGTTTTTATGCGCATAACCGGCGGAACGCCGCGAAAATACCCTATGTCAAAATTTATTTATATATAGGAGGAATCCAACCCATGGCAATCGAGAGAAAAAAGATATCCATGGACGGTAACACGGCTGCCGCGCACGTATCGTACGCGTTTACCGAAGTCGCCGCCATATATCCTATCACTCCTTCCAGCCCTATGGCGGAAGTGACCGACACCTGGTCCGCTTCCAACAAGAACATCTTCGGCGAGCCCGCTAAGAACATCTTCGGCGACAATGTAAAAGTCATCGAGATGCAGTCCGAGGCAGGCGCTGCGGGCGCAGTCCACGGCTCTCTCGCCGCAGGCGCGCTCACCACTACCTACACCGCTTCCCAGGGTCTTCTTCTGATGATCCCGAACATGTACAAGATCGCCGGCGAGCTCCTGCCCTGCGTAATCCACGTATCGGCACGCTGCGTAGCTTCCCACGCTCTTAACATCTTCGGCGACCACTCCGACGTGTACGCCTGCCGCCAGACCGGTTTCGCTATGCTCGCAGAGACCAACCCGCAGGAGATCATGGATCTCGGCGCTGTCGCTCACCTCTCCACCATCAAGGGAAGAGTACCGTTCATCAACTTCTTCGACGGCTTCCGCACCTCCCACGAGATCCAGAAGATCGAGGCTTGGGACTATAAGGATCTCGCCGAAATGGTCGATATGGACGCTGTCGCGGCTTTCAGAGCGCGCGCTCTCAACCCCGATCACCCTGTCCTCCGCGGCTCGGCTGAAAACGGAGATATCTTCTTCCAGCACCGTGAGGCTTGCAACACCTACTACAACAACCTCCCCGCTATCGTCGAGGAGTACATGGGCAAGGTCAACGAGAAGCTCGGCACCGACTATAAGCTCTTCAACTACTACGGCGCACCCGACGCTGACCGCGTCATAATCGCTATGGGCTCTGTCTGCGACGTCGCAGAGGAAGTCATCGACTACATGAACGCCGCAGGCGAAAAGGTCGGTCTCGTAAAGGTCAGACTCTATCGTCCTTTCGTAGCTGATAAGCTCATCGAGGCTATCCCCGCAACCGCGAAGAAGATCGCTGTCCTCGACAGAACCAAGGAGCCCGGCGCTCTCGGAGAGCCGCTCTACCTCGACGTAGTCACCGCTCTCGCTTCGAAGGGCATCACCACCAAGGTCGTCGGCGGACGCTACGGTCTCGGCTCGAAGGATACTCCTCCGTCCTCGATCTTCGCAGTATACGACAACCTCGCAAAGGACGAGCCCAAGAACGGCTTCACCATCGGCATCGTCGATGACGTCACCGGACTCTCCCTCGAGGAAAAGCCCGCTCCCGATACCTCCGCAAAGGGCACTATCTCCTGCAAGTTCTGGGGACTCGGCGGAGACGGTACTGTCGGCGCTAACAAGAACTCCATCAAGATCATCGGCGACCACACCGATAAGTATATTCAGGCATACTTCCAGTATGACTCGAAGAAGACCGGCGGTATCACCATCTCGCACCTGCGTTTCGGCGACAACCCCATAAAGGCTCCTTACTATATCAACAAGGCTGACTTCGTCGCCTGCCATAACCACGCTTACCTCGATAAGTACGATATGGTTCAGGACGTCAAGCCGGGCGGAAAGTTCCTCCTCGACTGCCCGTGGACCGCTGAAGAGCTCGACGCTCATCTCCCGTCCGCTGTAAAGCAGTATATCGCGAAGAACAATATCGAGTTCTACACCATCGACGGTACCGGTATCGCAATCAAGCGCATCGGCAACGCGAAGGTCAAGAACACCGTTCTTCAGTCCGCTTTCTTCGCACTCGCAGGCATCCTCCCGAAGGACGAGGCTATCGAGTACATGAAGAAGATGGCATACAAGTCCTACATCAAGAAGGGTCAGGCAATGGTCGACCTCAACTACAACGCTATCGACGCTGGTGCCGACGCGTTCGTGAAGGTTGACGTTCCCGCCGCTTGGGCAAACTGCGCTCCCGACGCTCCTAAGGCTGAGGCTACCGGAGACCGCAAGGATCTTGTCGATTTCGTCAACAAGGTCGTCGAGCCGGTCGACTCGATGCGCGGAGACTCCCTCCCTGTCTCGGCATTCAAGGATCGTGCCGACGGTACCTACCCGCAGGGCGCGGCCGCTTACGAAAAGCGCGGCGTCGCCGTCTATGTTCCCGAGTGGAAGCCCGAGAACTGCGTACAGTGCAACAACTGCGCGTTTGTCTGTCCGCACGCCGCTATCCGTCCGTTCGCTATGACCGAGGAAGAGGCAGCGAACGCTCCGGCTGCAACCAAGTTCACCGCAAAGCCGGTCATCAAGACCAACTATAAGTTCACGATGGCTATAAGCCCGATGGACTGCATGGGCTGTACTCTCTGCGTCAAGGCGTGCCCTGTCACCGTAAAGGCTGAGAAGGACGCTATGAAGACCGCGACCGAGGAATTCCCGGACGATCCGAAGAAGGCAGCAAAGAAGGCAGCCGAGCTCGCAGCTCCCAAGAGCGCTATCAGAATGGTGCTCCAGGCATCGCAGCTTGATCAGCAGGCTCCGTTCGATTACGCCGTCGCTCACGTTTCCGAGAAGAAGGAACTCATCAACAATACTGTCAAGGGCAGCCAGTTCAAGCAGCCGCTGCTTGAGTTCTCGGGCTCCTGCGCAGGATGCGCCGAGACCTCTTACGCTCGTCTCGTAACTCAGCTCTTCGGCGAGAGAATGTATATCTCGAACGCAACCGGATGCTCGTCCATCTGGGGCGGTTCCGCACCCGCAACTCCTTACACTGTCAACAAAGAGACCGGTAAGGGTCCGGCATGGGCAAACTCGCTCTTCGAGGATAACGCTGAGCATGGTCTCGGTATCTACCTCGGACAGAAGACTCTCCGCGCAAGACTCATCGGCAAGGTCGAGGAGATGATGAACTCCGATAAGGCTTCCGAAGAGTTCAAGGCTGCCGCAAAGGCATTCCTCGACACCAAGGACGACGGCGCGGCTAACACTCCTGCCGCTGAGGCTCTCCTTGTCGAGATCGAAAAGGCCGAGAAGGAAGGCTGCCCGATCGCAAGGGAAATCCTCGCTAATAAGGATTACCTCGCAAAGAAGTCCGTCTGGATCTTCGGCGGCGACGGCTGGGCATACGATATCGGCTTCGGCGGTCTCGACCATGTTCTCGCTTCCGGCGAAGACATCAACGTCATGGTCTTCGATACCGAGGTTTACTCGAACACCGGCGGACAGGCGTCCAAGGCGTCCAACATCGGTCAGGTCGCACAGTTCGCGGCAGCAGGTAAGGCAATCGGCAAGAAGAACCTCGCCGAGATCGCAATGTCCTACGGCTACGTCTATGTCGCGCAGATCGCTATGGGCGCGGATATGAACCAGACCCTCAAGGCTATGGCAGAGGCTGAGGCATATCACGGACCTTCGATCATCATCGGCTACGCACCCTGCGAAATGCACGGTGTAAAGGGCGGCATGACCAACTGCCAGCTCGAAATGAAGCGTGCCGTTGACGCTGGTTACTGGCAGATGTTCAGATTCAACCCGGCTCTCAAGGCTGAGGGTAAGAATCCCTTCACTCTGGACAGCAAGGCTCCGACCACTTCGTATATCGACTTCATCAAGTCCGAGACCCGTTACAGCCGTCTCGCACTCGCGTTCCCCGAGCGCGCGGAACAGCTCTTCGCCAAGGCTGAGGCTAACGCAAAGGCTAAGTACGAGAGACTCACGAAGTTCGCGGCTCTCTACGC
>CAKSOR010000197.1 GCA_934477985.1 uncultured Eubacteriales bacterium | reverse complement strand
GTCTTCCTCGAGAGACTTCCCGAGATCGCGAAGAACGCGATTGCCGACGCCTGCACCGGTTCGAATCCGCGTCAGCCTTCTCAGGAGGAGATGGAGAAGCTCCTCAAGTGCTGCTACTACGACACCGAAGTCGACTTCTGACCGGCGACCAGGGTGCGACCCTGGACTCGAACGTCAAGGCTAGCTCGCGGTAGTTGCTTACCGTCTTTCTGTCTTGGGGGGCGGGGTGCCCCCGCGGGCAAACGTCAAATATTCCTCCGTTGAGAGCGCTTGCTGTCTTTTTATCTTGGGGGAATCTGAGTTACGGCTTGCCGTAACTCTTGGACCCGCTCGGGCAAGCCCTCGCCTACCGGCAGGGCGGGGTGCCCCCTTCGCCTGCCGAAAAAATATGCAAAGGAATGAAGAAATGGAAACTCTCAATATAATCCCGGTGCTGATCGGCGCTGACCTCAACTGCTACAACGTCGCGAGAGCCTTTCACGAGCAATACGGCGTGAAGTCATACGCCTTCGGGCGCTACGCGATCGGCGCTTCGAACTACACACGGATAATAAAGTTCAATATAGTTGAACACATTGACGACCCAGAGGTGATGGTGAAGACCCTGCTCGATTTCGCCGCGGAGCACAAAGGCGCGAAGCTGATCGCCTTTGGCTGTACCGACGACTACGCGTCGATGCTGATACACTACGGCGACCGCCTGAGACCGCTATATATAGTGCCGTACATCGGACCGGAGCTCTTCGAGCGGCTCGCGTACAAGGCGTCGTTCTACGAGGACTGCGACAGACACGGCATCCTCTACCCGAAGACAAAGATCATCACGCCCGACTCCGACCTCGACAGCGAGCTCGACAACCTCGGTTTCGACTACCCGATCATCATAAAGCCGTCGGCGAGCGCGGTTTACTGGCGCTATCCCTTTGACGGCATGAAGAAGGTCTACACCGCGGCGTCGAAGGGCGAGGCTGAGATAATCATTCAGCGCGTCTACGGCTCGGGCTATCCCGAGAAGATAATTTTGCAGGACATGATCCCCGGCGACGACTCGAAGATGCGCGTGCTGACCGCCTATTCCGACAAAAGCGGCAAGGTGCGCATGATGTGCCTCGGTCACGTTTTACTCGAGGAGCACACGCCGAAGGGGCTCGGCAACCACTGCGCGATAATCACCGAGCAGAACCGCCCGCTCATGGAGCGCTTCAAGGCATACCTCGAGGAGACCGGCTTCGTCGGCTACTCGAATTTCGACATAAAGTATGACGAGCGCGACAAGACCTTCCGCGCGTTCGAGATCAATCTGCGCCTTGGTCGTTCGAACTACTACGTGACCTCGGCGGGATGCAACGTGGCGAAGTATATAGTCGACGAGTACGTCCTGGGAAAGCAGGCTGA
Source organism: uncultured Eubacteriales bacterium (assembly GCA_934477985.1). Taxonomy (GTDB): domain Bacteria; phylum Bacillota; class Clostridia; order Oscillospirales; family CAG-272; genus Flemingiibacterium. Next base: position 4,325 of record CAKSOR010000197.1, on the reverse strand, counting down.
GGGCACTTATTACTGCGACAGCGAGAGCTTCTGGCACAGCGTCCCGAAGGGCGTCGTCTACCAGTACTGCCGCGACAAAAAGCTCGCCGCGAAGGCAAAGGCTCTGGCGAAGGAGGGCAAGGCTCATCCGTCGCTCTGGTACAAACCCGATCTTATGTTCAACCCGAAGCGGATCGCCTACCTGATCATTCACGGCAAGAACCACTATGGAAAGTTCAAGCGCTACTATGGGAAAGTCTAAGCTGCTCGGGGTGCTCGGCGGACTCGGACCGATGGCGACCGTCTACTTCTACGAGCTTCTGACCGCGCTGACCGACGCGAAATCCGACCAGGAGCACATCGACATGGTGATCTCGAGCCGCGCGACGACCCCCGACCGCACGGCGTTTATCTTAGGCGAGTCGGACACAAACCCGATAGACGCGATGATCGAGGACTCAAAGAAGTTAGTCGCCTTCGGCGCGGAGCTGATAGCTATCCCCTGCAACACGGCGCACTATTTCTATGACCAGCTTGCGGCGGCGGTTGACGTGCCGATACTGAACATAGTCGAGGAGTCGGTCGCGCACCTGAAACACGAGGGAGTGAAGCGCTTCGGACTGCTCGCCACCGACGGCACGGTTCGTTCGGGGACTTACCAGAAGTACTGCGAGGCGCACGACATAGTCTGCGTCACGCCCGGACCGGAGTACCAGAAGCTGGTCACTGAGATAATCTACGGTCAGATAAAGCAGGGAAAGCGCGCCGACATGACGATGTTCAGAAAAATCGAACAACATATGAGAGAGCTCGGCTGTGAGCGGCTTATCTTAGGCTGTACCGAGCTGTCGCTTATAAAGCGCGACGAAGGGCTTGACGGCTACTACACCGACTCGCTCGAGTGTCTGGCGCTGGCGACAATCCGCGCCTGCGGGAAAAAAGCCTTACGAGAGGGATAATCATGCTGTTATCAGATATTCTTACAGATATAGAATACAAGCCGACAAAGCCGGTTGACGTTGAGATAAGCGATATAGTCTACGACTCGCGCAAAGCCGCGGCGGGGACACTGTTTGTCTGCCTTGTCGGCGCGGTGTCGGACGGACACAGCTACGCCGCGGGAGCTTACTCGCAGGGATGCCGGGCGTTCATGGCGCAGAGGGAACTCGAGCTTCCCGACGACGCTGTGCAGGTGATAGTTTCCGACACAAGAGCGGCGCTGGCACTCGCCTCGGCGGCGTTTTTCGGCTACCCGGCAAGGTCGCTGCTGATAATCGGAGTCACAGGAACAAAGGGCAAGACGACCGTAGCGTCGATGGCGTCGGCGCTACTGAACGCGGGTGGAATCAACACCGCGACAATCGGCACTACAGGAATAGTCATAAATGGTGTCCGTACACCGACGGTCAACACGACGCCAGAGAGCTACGAGCTCCACAAAGCCTTCCGGAAGATGGTTGAGGGCGGAGTGTCGGCTTGCGTGATGGAGGTCTCGAGTCAGGCGGTCTACATGCGGCGGATAGTCGGGATTCACTTCCACATCGGGGTGTTCACGAACCTGTCGCCCGACCACATCGGCGGAGTCGAGCACCCGACCTTCGAGCACTATATGGCGTGCAAAGCCGAGCTCTTCCGCCAGTGCCGCTACGGAATCTTCAACGCCGACGACCCGCATTACACCGACATGGTCAAGACCTCGCGCTCGATAAACTCAACCTTCGGCGAGGGAGCGCGCGACGTTTCGGCGAGCGACATAAGACCATGGCGCGCCGGGAATCTCCTCGGCATAAAGTTCAAGTGCAAAACGGTCAGCGGCGAACACGAGTACTCGCTCCGGATGCCGGGCGAATTCAACGTCTACAACGCGATGGCGGCGATAGCGGTTGCCGAGCGCATGAAGATAACTCCCGATGTGATAGCCCCGGCGCTGGCGAAAGCGACGGTCAAGGGCAGATTCGAGATAGTCGAGCCGCCGGAGGGGCTGAAGCGCGCCTTTGACGACATCGTCTGCATAATCGACTACGCGCACAACGCCGTGTCGATGCGGGCGGCGCTCGAGACGATCCGCAGGTACAAACCAAAGCGGCTGGTAGTGCTGTTCGGTTCGGTCGGAGGCAGAACCCAGCTGAGGCGCGGCGAGCTCGGCGAGGTGGCGGCGAACTTCGCGGACTTCGTGATAATCACGAGCGACAACCCGAACTTTGAAGCGCCGGAGGAGATAATCCGCGACATCGAGAAGAGTGTGGCGGCGACCTCCTGTCCGTATGTTACATTTGTCGATCGTCGTGATGCGGTTGAGTACGCGATTGAGCACGCGCTCCCCGGCGACTGCATTCTGTTCACGGGCAAGGGACACGAGAGCTACCAGCTGATCGAGGGCGAATACCGTCACTACGACGAGCGCGAGGAGATAGAAGCGGCGTTTGAGCGCAATCTCGCGAGAAGAGCCCTCGCGAACAACTGACGACCGCAATCAGGCGGGGCGCTCCGGCTGACAACCGCCGCCGCACGGAAAAGAAAGGACGCTCTATCATGGGGCGAAAGGACAGATGAAGATACTTATCTCAGGACTTGGGCTGATCGGCGGCTCGATGGCGCGCGGATTCAGCTTCTTTACAAAGCACGAGGTCGACGGTTTCGACCCCGACCCCGAGGCGTGCCGGCTGGCGAAGATCGCCGGGGCTTGCCGGGAGACTTTCACGAAGCTCCCCGAGCTCTGTGACTACGACATGATAATCCCCGCGGCGTTCCCGATGGCGAACCTTGAGCTTCTCACGAGCGGTAAAATCCCGGCGGGCAAGATAGTCGTCGACCTCGGCGGAATCAAGCGGAGAATCTGCGAAGTCGGATTCGAGGCGGCAAAAAAGGGCGGATTCACCTTCATCGGCGGACATCCGATGGCTGGCACGCAGTTCTCGGGCTTCGCGGCGTCGCGTGAGAATCTCTTTAACGGCGCGACAATGCTCTTAGTCCCGCCGGACGACGTCGACACGGAGATACTCGGGCGGGTGAAAGCGCTCTTCCTTGAAGTCGGATTCGGCAGGGTGAAGCTGACCGACGCGGCGACTCACGACCGGATAATCGCCTTCACATCGCAGCTCCCGCACATAGTCTCGGCGGCTTACGCGAAGAGTCCGACGGCAAAGGAGCACGAGGGCTTCTCGGCGGGGAGCTTCCGCGACCTGACGCGCGTGGCGAAGCTCAACGAGGGCATGTGGAGCGAGCTTTTCCTCGAGGACAGGGATTATCTTGTGCCCGAGATCGAGCGGATGGCGAATACGATGCTCGCGATGGCTGACGCCCTGAAGGCTGGCGAGATCGACAGACTCATCGATGAGCTGAGGATAGAGCTGTAAACAAGCACAAAGCGAGCCCGGCGGAAAAACCGTCGGGCTTTCGCTATTCCTTTTTACTCCCGTAAATCAGCCTTGCGAGCACTGTCAGGCTGACGACCGACACGACCGCCCATGAGGCGAACATCGGCAGATAACCGACAAAGCCGTAGACGACCGACGATAACCCGGCGCCGAGGTAGGTCACGAAGTCCATGATTCCGCTGACCGAGGCGACCCGCCCGCGCGAGGCGTAGCGAACCGGATAGATCGACAGGAAACTCGTGTTGATGACCGACACCGCGGCGTAAATCGAGCCGAGCGCAAACATCGCCGCGACCGGTGAGCCGACCCCCAGACAGAGCGGAATTGAAGCCGCCAGGCAGACAATGAACCCGATAACCGACACTATGTGCTCGCGCTCTTTGCAGAGCCTGTAGAGCAGGGGATAGATCATCCGCCCGGCGAATCCCACGACCGGGATGAAGAGCACGAAGTTCGCCGAGCTCCCGAGGTCGACGCCGAAGCTGTCGGTGAAGTAGACCGCCATCCAGAGGCTGATGTTGTCCTTCATCGTGCCGTGCAGGAAAGCCGGAATCAGCGCGACCAGAAGCTCGCGGTCGCGCAGAAGCTCAAGATGGTGTGCTTTTTTTGTCCTGACAGCCGGAATCCCGGGCGCTTTTATTTTGTGCAACACTATGAACGCCGCGACGCCCATGATGAGCGTGAACCAGCCCGGAATCAGGAACGCCGAACTGACGCCGAGCAGAAGTATCAGCCTTGAGTCGACGAGTATCCCGGCGATGTTTCCGACGGCGACGGCGGTGACCATGAAGGAATTCAGCCTTTTGGCGCGGGTCTCGCCGAAGACCGAGGTTATCACGCAGAGAATCGAGCTCCAGAGCATCGACTGTGCGAAGGCGTTGAGCGACCAGAGCGCCAGCATCGCCCAGAACGGCGGAATAAAGCTGAATCCGACGAGATAGCTGAACCCGATGTTAGCCGCCGAGACGA
>CAKSOR010000196.1 GCA_934477985.1 uncultured Eubacteriales bacterium | reverse complement strand
CACTGGTTTCAGATACAAATATTATACCATATCCGAAGGAGAACTTCAATAGTTTTTTTGAAAAATATGAAAAGAAATTATCAGATTGAGCTCGAAAACGAGCTCAGCGCCGGTGCAAAGCGCCGTCTTCTGCTCCACGCCTGCTGCGCGCCGTGTTCGAGCTATGTGCTTGAGTATCTCACGAGCTGTTTTGACATCACGGTCTATTTCTATAACCCGAACATAACCTCCCGCGAGGAGTATTCAAAGCGGCTGTCCGAGCTTTATCGGCTCGTCTCGCTGATGCCGCATGAGAATCTCATAGAGGTGATCGACGGAGACTACGAGCCGGAACGCTTTCTCGGGCTCTCGCGCGGACTCGAGACACTTCCGGAGGGCGGGGCGAGGTGCTTTTCCTGCTACCGTCTGCGGCTTGAAAAAACCGCGGAATACTATGCCGCGCGCCGCGGAGATTTCGATTATTTCGCGACGACTCTGACCGTCAGCCCGCACAAGAACGCCGAGAAACTCAACGAGATCGGGTTTGAGCTCGCCGACAAGTACTCGCTGAAGTGGCTGCCGTCCGATTTCAAGAAGCGCGAGGGGTACAAGCGCTCAATAGAGCTGTCGCGGCTTTACGGGCTCTACCGGCAGGACTTCTGCGGCTGTGAGTTCTCAAGGAGGCTGAAGCATGGAGACGATTGAGGTCGGCGGTCTGCGCATACGAGTTGTGCGGTCGGCGAAGCGAAAGTCGGTCGTGATGAGAGTCGCCGCTGACGGCGTTCCGGAGATGCTCGCGCCTCGCTTCTGTCCGGCCGCCGAGCTGAAGGAGATCGCTTTAAAGCATGCCGACAAACTCAGTGAATATCTCGAAAGGCACCGCGAGCGCGAGTCGGCGAAGGCGGAATTTGAGCTGCGTCCCGGCTCTGAGCTGCGCTTTCTCGGCGGAAAGGTCACGCTGACCGAGCGCCCCGGAGACCGCGCGGGCTACGAAGACGGTATCTTCTTCATCCCGCCGGGCTGTTCGCCAAAGCAGGCGAAAGCTGTTGTCATCCAGGTCTATAAGCTCGCCGCGAAGAACATCATCACGCCCAGAGTCGGCGAGCTCGCGGCGAGGATGCGGCTCAGACCGGTGTCGGTGAAGATCAACTCGGCAAGGTCGCACTGGGCGTCCTGCTCGGCGCGCGACACGCTGAATTTCTCGTGGTATCTCGCAATGGCAAGGCAGTCGGCGATTGATTATGTAATCCTGCACGAGCTATGCCATATGTTCGAGTTCAACCACTCAGAGCGCTTTTGGAAGCTTGTCGGTGAACAATGTCCTGACTACGAGCGCGAAAAGGTCTATTTAAAGGAGCTCTGGGAGAGCATACAGCGCGAGAACTGGGAATGAGTCGTCAGAATAAGATACCCCGCCGCAAACCACGCGGCGGGGAATTTTCAGCTTATCTCAGCTATATATGTCGAAACTCTGTTCTGGATTATCTTCACTGTCTCGTCGAGCGATTTCGCGCCGGAATAGTACATGTCGGCTTCTTCGCTGATTATTTCGAAGATCTTGTTCTGTGTCGCGGGCGGCTTCTGAGCGCCGTTTATCAGCGCCTTCAGACCGTCGACGTGCTCCTTTGTGATCTGCACGAGTGAGCCGTTTCCTCCATTCCCGCGTGTCGGGGAGTCGACCATCCGCTTCACTTCCTCATACGTCATGTCCTTGCCGAAATCGGTTGTTCCGTTTGAGGTGATGTAATTCCAGCTCCCGACGTCGTACTCACAGACAGCGTCGAATATTTCCACATTTATCGGAAATCCCCATTGGCGGCTTGACATGTTTGTTTTCAGCTCTGACGCGAATTTTATGAATTCCCACGCGCCCCCGGACAGAAGACTCTTTGAGCTGATCGCGAAACTGATGTCCGATCTGAGCTTCGCGCCGTTGCTCTTGTTCGTCGGATATCCGAGATACACAACCTTCACATCCTCACCGAACGCGACGGTCGACTTAACATAGTCCCTCAGACTGTATATCAGACCGTCCTCATCGTCGAGCAGCAGCTTTCCCTCGCGATATGGCGCTTTCGGGTCGCTTTCATAGTCGAGCTGCTCGTCGCGCGTTAAGGTGTCATAGTAGCTGAACATCTCCGGCATGCTCTTCAGTGTCTCGAGCAGCTTTCTGAACGCTTCGCTGTCAAACGAGCAGGTCGCTTTTTTGTAGTTCACAAAGCTGTCCATCGAGCAGGAGAGCGCGAGCGCCGGCGCCCGCCAACGACGCAGCCGACTCATCAGATAGGTTTCCTTTGGCAGCTTCGACACGAAGTCGGTGAATTTCTCGGCGTTCCATGTTTCAAAGTCGACATAGCTGCCATTCGCGAGCAGCGTCTCGAGCGTGAAGCTGATGGCGAACTCGTACATCCGCCCTTTTTCGTCGGTGTAGGCGTCGAGAACTCCCTCGAAGTACTTCGAGCGGTCGAAGCTCTTGTCCGCCTTCATCAGTTTGTTCAGATCGGCGAACGCGCCCTGCGCTATCCAGTTGTCGACGTACAGGTCGCTCGTCACCATTATGTCGGGCGCGTCTCCGCTCAGGAGATCGCTCTCGAGCCGCTTTTCAGCGAACGGGTCGTCGGGAGTCGCGTACTTCGCGTAGTCGAAGAGCTCGACGCGGTATTCATCGCTCGCGCGGTTGAATCTAACCACGTACGTCTTGACCGAGTTTCCGCTGTTCGAGCGGTATCCGAGCCGTATCACGTATTTCTCGGGTATCTCATCGTCGGGAATCCGCTTCATTATCATGAGCTCGAGACCGTCGTCGTCCGACGCGTTGCCATATGTCGCGCAGGCGACTGTGTCGGCGTCGATAACCGCCAGCTTCTGAACTCTGTCGGGGTCGACGTCTGAGTTGACGAAATTCAGCAGCTCGGTCGGCGTTCCGTCCGCGGCGTTGAAGCCGCGGAGCGACAGTCCATCCATGTAGTAGATGTCATACCCGGCGCCGACAAGAAACCTGGCGTTCACCATATCAGGCGTGTCGGGCAGCTGTATCTCCTCGCCGAAGCTCTTTTTCGCGGTGTCGATATAGCTTATGCTCTGCTTATGCGAACGGCGGTCGGTGTATGACGCGTAGGCTCTGCCGTCTGAGGTCGTTCCGACGCTGTTTATATAGCCGGTGCTGGAGGTCTCAATCTCAAAAAGCCGATTAAGCTCTCTGTCGAGCGCGAGGATCGAATAGTCGCAGTAAAGGAATATGTTGCCGTCCTTATCGACCGCGAGCCCCTGGATATAGAGCCTGCCGCCGGAGTCGGAGTCCCCACCGTCCGCCTCGAAGAGCTTGTCGATGTCGCCGCGGATGATCTCGATTTTTCCGCCGTTCAGCCGACCGAGCGCATAGCTTTCGTCTCCGGTCTCCTCGTCATAGCATTGCAGGAGCAGCGTTATTTCAGCCTGGCTGTCGGCGGCGATCGCCTGGACATAGACGCCGCTTTGCTCCTCGATGATCTCCTTTTTCGACTCGGCGGTTTTGGTGTCGACCGTGACGACAGAATAGCGAGTCTTAAATGGTTCGCGGCTGACCGTCTCGCTCGCCAACATGATCAGGGTGTCTCCCGAGCTGAACATCGACTCCGGATACAGGTCGCCGTCGAGGTCGACGTTCACCGCCTTGTAGACGTGGTCGACCTTCGACTTTATTGGCTCTGACTTCCCGCCGCAGGATGTAAGCGGGAGGACGCAGAGCAGCGTTATCAGGGCGAGAGTCAGCACGCGCTTAAGCTTCAGCCGGTGCTTGTTGGCGTTGGTTTTCATGACTGCCCACCTTGATCAGCTTATCTCAGCTATATATGTCGAAACTCTGTCCTGAATTATCTTTACCGTCTCGTCGAGAGTTTTCGCGTCGGAATAGTACATCGCGGCCTCCTCGTTGATCATCTCGAAGACCTTGCTCTCGAGATTCGGCAAAGCCTGAGCGCCGTTTATCAGCTCCTTCAGACCGTCGACATGCTCTTGGGATGTCTGTACGAGTACGCCGTTCTTCTTGCCCTCGCGGCTCCATATGCGCTCGAGGCTTTCCATCACTTCCTCACGCGTCTGGTTTCCGAAGCCCCACGAGCCGTTTGAAGTGTAGTAGTTCCAGTATCCGAGCTGCTCCTCGCAGGCGGCGTCGAAGAGCTCGATATTTGACGGGAAGCCCCAATAGGCTCTGCGCGCCGACTTGGTCGACGAGACGAGCTTGATGAACTCCCACGCGCCTTCCTTGACCGCGCTCTTGTCGCTTATGGCGAAGCTCATTTCGGGGCTCATTACAGCTCCGTTGCCGTGATTTGTCGGGTAGCCTAAGAACACGACCTTCTTCCCCTCGCCGTAGGCGACGGTCGCCTTAGCGTAGGCGTCGAGTCCGTAGATCGAGCCGTTGTCGGTGTCGAGCAGAATCTTTCCCTCACGGTAGGGTCTGTCTCGGTCCTCCTCATAGTCCTGCTTTTCCTCCTCGGTCAGCGATTCGTAGTAGCTGAAGGACTCGGGCGTGTTCTTGACTAGTTCGAGCAGCTTTCTGAATTCGTCGCTGTCGAATGAGCAGGTCGCCTTCTTGTAGTCGATGAAGCTGTCCATCGAGCAGGCGAGCGGGAGGTAGAGCGTCATCTCGCGCGTGAAGTAGTTCGCGAGATATTTTCCCTCGGGAATGTTCGACGCGAAGTCGATGAACTTCGCCGCGTCCCAGCTGTCGAAGTCGATGTAATCGCCATTCGCGAGGATTGTCTGGAGGTCGAAGCTGACGACGAACTGGAAGAGCCGCCCCTTCTCGTCGGTGTAGGCGTCAAAGACGCTCTGGAAATACTTCGAGCGGTCGAAGCTCTCGTCCTTGTTTATCAGCTTGTTGAGGTCGGTGAACGCGCCCTGGGCGATCCAGTTGTCCGAGCCGCCAAAGTAATTGACCGCGACTACATCGGGCGCTGTTCCGGCGAGTATCTCGCTCTCGAGCTGACCCTTACCGCTGTAATCGTCGTCGGTCGCGAACTTCGCGTAGTCGATGAGCTCGACGCGGTATTCGTCGCTCGCGCGGTTGAACTTGACCGCGAGACTGCCGAGCGAGCCTCCGCCGTTCGAGCGGTAGGCGAGCTTTATCACGTACTTCTCGGGGATTTCTTCCTCGGGAATGCGCTTTAAGAGCAGCACCTCGATGTTCGATCTGCCGTCCGAATAATCATAGGTCGCGCAGATCATGTTGTCCTGGTCGATGACCGCGAGCGAGTTCACGGTGTCGGGGTCGATATCGGAGTTTATGAAGTTCAGGAGCTCGGTCGGCGCGCCGTCCGCGGCGTTGAAGCCGTAAAGCGAGGAGCTGTCCTTATAGTAGATGTCATAGCCATTGCCGACGTAGAACTGGGCGTTGTTCATCGAGCGGTCGTTCGGGAGCGGAATCTGCTCGCCGAAAGCCTTCTTCCCGACGTCGATGTAGCTGACCTTTTCAGTGCGGGAGTTGTTGTCGCGGTAGGAGACATAGACTCTGCCGTCGGATGTCACGCCCATTCCGCGGGTGTAGCCGTCGACCGTGATCTCGAAGAGCTTGTTATAGCTCTTGTCGAACACGACGACCGAGGAGTCGCAGGTCATATAGATGTTTCCGTCGCCGTCGACCGTGAAGCTGTCTATGTAGAAATATCTTCTGCCGAATTCGTTTTCGTCCGACTCAAAGAGCGAGTTCAGGTCTTCCTTAATGGTCTCGTTTTTGCCGTCCACGAGCTTCGCGAGCGAATAGTTCTGGGTCTCGGTCTTCTCGTCGTAGCTCTGCACAAGGAGCAGGAT
>CAKSOR010000195.1 GCA_934477985.1 uncultured Eubacteriales bacterium | reverse complement strand
CCGACCTTATACTTACCGACATCCGCATGCCGATGATGACCGGTCTCGAGCTCGCGAAAAACGTCCGCGAGCTCCGTCCGGCGACGCAGATAGTCATCCTCAGCGGCTACGACGATTTCCGTTACGCGCAGACCGCGATACAGTACAATATAATCGGCTACCTTTTAAAGCCGATCTCGGCGGCCGAGCTCACAAAGGAGCTCGGCAAGATAAAATCGCGCATGGACGAGTATTTCGACCGCATAAAGAGCCGCGAGGGAGACGAGCAGTCAAAAAGACGGCTCGAGATAAGCGAGTTTCTGCTCCCTCTCCTGCTCGGAAGCGGCGAGGACGCGCCCGGCGACGATCTGCTCTTAGGCCGCGCGGTCTCGCTCGGCATATGCGAGAAGACCGACAGCCACAGCTTCGCGGTCATGGCGCTGAAATTCAAGCGCCAGGGCGTGACCTGCACCGGAAGCGAACATATAGATTTCGTCAACAACATCCTGCGCGGCTATCTGTGCTCCGAGAGCTTTCTCGTCAACGGTCGGATAATCACTCTCGCCGCCTCGGACAAGGATCTCTCGGAAGAACTCCGTCTGCCGTCGCGCGAGCTTGTGCAGAGCGCCGCGAGAATCTTAGGGCAGACCTGCACTATCGGCATCAGCCGCCCGTTTGAGAAGCTCTCGGGAAGCTCCGGCGCGTATTTCGAGGCGATCACGGCGAGACGCTACACAGCCGACGGAGACGGCGCGGTGCGGTTCATAACCGACTCGGAGCGGGACAGCGCCGGCGAGTTCGAGAACGTCGAGAAGTCGGTATATAAGCTCGAGCAGCTGCTGAAGGTCGGCACTGACGAGGAGCTCAGCTCGTTCATCTCGAACCTCTGCGAGGAGAACAAGCACGGCATGAACTACCTTGTGATACAGATACTCGCGACCGTCTACCGAACGATGAGCTCGGCAAACGACAGCGAGGCGCTCTCGGAGCTGATAAAGAGCAACCCGGTCTGCAACCGCGCGGCGCTCTACGACTCCGAGCCGAACGTCAAGAGCGACATCGAAAAGCTCTGCCTTAACGCGAAATTGCTCCTGCTGCAAAGCCGCAAAGAAACCTCGGAGCTTCTCTGCGACCGCGTCATGGAGATAATCGACAACGAGTACTCGAACGAGTCGCTCTCGCTGACCGACATAAGCGCGAGACTCTATGTCAGCCCGAACTATCTGAGCTCACTTATCAAAAAGTACCGCCACGAGAACTTCACGACACTGCTCTCCGACCGCAGGATGAAGGCGGCGGACGATATGCTCACCTGCACGCAGATGAAGATACTCGAGATAGCCTCGCGCTGCGGATACAGCGACCAGCATTACTTCAGCTATTGCTTCAAGAAGTATTTCGGCGTCTCTCCCGCAAGGCGCAGAGCTTCAGTCTCAACCGACCAGAAATAATATTATTCATTATTCAATAATCACTATTCAATATTCATTTTCCCGCTGAACATTGCTCAATGTTATAATTCCCATCCATAAGGAGTAACGCATGCGTTCAATGAAACTATCCTCAATAATGATGCTCCTGATCGGCGCCGCGGTCGCGGTGGCGGTGCTTCTGACCGTCCTGCCGTTCGCGGCGGTGTACACCGGCACTGTCCGCGCGAACGCCGAGCTCTCGCTCTCGCAGTCGGTCGCGCAGACCTCGTCGGCGCTGAGATCCTTCGTCTCCGGAATGGAGTCGCGACTCACGAATATCTGCGACGAGGTCGCCTCGACCGCCCCCGATTCGCTGCCTGAAACACTCTCGGCGATAGCCCGGCTTGACAACTCAATCGAGGCGGTCTGCGTCTACTCGGGCGACGAGCTGATAGTCTGCGGCGCGGCTCACGAGCTCAAGGAGGGCGGCGTTAATCTCTCCTACGACGAGGAGCTCTTCTCGCGCGCCGACACACCGGCGCTGTCCATGCCGCATGTCCAGACGCTCTTCACCGACTGCTACCCATGGGTCATAACCATCGTGAAGAGAACCGGCGACCTGTATGTGGCGATAGACTTCGACTTCGACGAGATCGCGGCGTTCGTCGACGGAATCGGCATCGGTTCACAGGGCTACTGCTACATCACTGACCAGAGCGGCGACCTTGTCTATCACCCACGCTGGCAGATGCTCTACTCGGGCGTTCTCGGCGAAAAGCTCATAAAGACCGAGGATCACGCCGACGGCAGCTTCTATGAGAGCGGTACGCTCGTCGAGATAAACACCCTCGGGGAGCTCGGCTGGCGGGTTGTGGGCGTCAGCAGCCTTGAGGAAGTCAACTCGATCCGCGACAAGACTCTCTCAAAGGTGCTCGGATTGGCACTGATCTGCTGTGTGCTGGCGCTGCTCGCGCTGAGATTCGTGCTCGGATTCGTGGTGACCCGCCCGGTCAACTCGCTCATCAGCTCGATGAAGGACTTCGAAAGCTCGCCCGAGGACTTCCGCTACTCGCCCGCGCAGATGCGGATAAGCGAGTTCTCGCAGATCTCGGATTCGTTCGGACACCTGACCTGGATGATACGCTCGCTCTTCGAACGGGTGCGCGACGAGGAAAAGGAGCTCCGCAAAACCGAGCTGCGCGCTTTGCAGGCTCAGATAAACCCGCACTTTCTCTACAACACGCTCGACTCGATACAGTGGATGTGCGAGCGCGGTAAGAACGAGTCGGCGGTCAGAATGGTCAGCGCTCTGGCAAAGCTCTTCCGGATAAGCATCAGCCGCGGTCACGAGCTCATCCCGCTGCGCGACGAGCTGAGGCACGCCGAGAGCTACCTCACGATACAGAAATACCGCTACGGCGACCGATTCGACTACCGCTTCGAGGTCGACGAGAACCTCGGGGACTTCCTCTGCGTCAAGATCACTTTGCAGCCGCTCATCGAGAACGCGATATATCACGGAATAGAGCCGCTGGTAGACGAGGGCGAGATAGTCATCTCGGCGAAGTCCGACGGCGACTGCATCCTGCTCTCAGTCAGCGACAACGGCGTAGGAATGACCGCCGAGCAGATAACCCAGGTGCTCGGCAAAGCGAGAAGCGACTCGGGCGGAATCGGAGTCAGGAACGTCAATGACCGGATACGGATATATTTCGGCGAAGAATACGGTCTGAAGGTCGACAGCGAGCCCGATGTGGGCACGACAATAACCGTGAAAATCCCCAAGGTGACGGAGGGCAAAAAAGATGCGGTCAAGTCTGAATAAACTGAAGTTTCTAAAGGTTTTTACCCTGTTTTTAACAGGGTTATCCATAGCTTTTTCCACAGGCTGTGGAGAAACCCGGCGTTATAATATCGCGGTAATCGTGAAGTCAACGACGTCGGATTTCTGGCGCGGAGTGGAGAACGGAGTAAACGCGGCCGCGGTCGGTTACAGCGTCGACGTGAGCTTTGACGGTCCCGAACTCGAGGAGGACTATCTCTCACAGAACTCGATGGTCATAAAGGCGGTCGCCAACGGAGTCGACGCGATAGTGCTCTCGGCGATCGACCCTGAGCGCTCAAAGGACGCGGTCGACGCGGCGGTCGCGGCTGGCGTGAGGGTCATAGAGATCGACAGCGGAACGGATTCCAAGCAAACAAGCTGTTTTATCGGAACAGATAACGCCGAAGCCGGTAAACTGGCGGCAAAGGCGGCGCTTGACTCGGTCGACGGCAAAGCCGTGGTCGGGATCGTCAACTGCGGCGAGAGTTCGGAGAACCTGACAGAACGGCGTGAGAGCCTCATCGCCTGCATTGAGTCGTCAGGCGGCAGTATAGGCGGGATTTCGAGCTCGGCGTCAGACACTCAGAGCGCTAAAAAAGCCGCCGAGGAGTTGTTGGCGGCAAACGGTGAGATTAATGTGCTTATCGGGATAAACGAGTGGGCGACGCTTGGCGCGGGATATTATATCCGCGAGAACAGACTCGGGGAGAAGATCGCCTGCGTGGGCTTCGACTCGAACCGCGCGTCAATAGGCATGCTTGAGACCGGCGAGCTCGACGCGCTTATCGTCCAGAATCCTTTCGCTATCGGGTATCTGGGCGTAGAGAGCGCGGTGAAGCTGCTTCGCGGCGAGAAGGTCACAAACGTCACGACCTCGCTGACAGTCATCACGAGCGACAATATGTTCGCGCCGGAGAATCAGAGAAAGGTCTTCAGATTGAACTGAAAACAAAAAAAGCGACGCCGCAGAGGGTCGCGTGGAAAAGGACTTCAACACCCGCATCTATCATCTTCTCGTCGAGAATGACCTTTAGGGATAAGCTGAATAATTCGGGTTTTCACGCGAAAAAGGCTTGGATTTGTGGGCTTTTTCGCGTGAAAACAACCTTAAATCAGCGTTTCCTTAGATCCTCGTCGTAGAAGGACTTGCCGTTGCCGCACTTTCTGAGCTCATTGGCGAGCTCAGTGAAGACGCCGCGGCTGTGAACATGCGTCGACTTGCTGCCGTCCTTTCCGACGACAGTGGTCGAGTAGCGCATAAAGGGGTAGATCAGGCAGTTCTCCGAGATAGCCGGACGCTTCGACCAGGAGCACGCTGACTCCCTGACGAGCTGCCGCGATAGCCGCGGCACAGCCGGTGAATCCGCCGCCAAGAACTATCGCAATTGTAATTCTTGTAGTTTTCCATCATAAATTCTCCTATACAGAACGCTGATTCAGACCTCTTTGCCGCAGATACAAATACAGGAATTTATCGGAGTGTGTCTGCTCAGCGTATTTTCATTGATATCATTGATACCACATTACCGCGGATAAAGCGATAGATTTCGCAAAACAATATTGCTCTGACAGGCGTGGCTTGAAATACAACTCTATTAGACCTGTTCGATAACCCGACTTCAGCGTATCAAATTGGCGACGCAAGTCGGCAATTTGATTGACAAGTCGGGAGGGTTATCGAACAAGTCTATTATACACTCATACCCGGTTTTTTGATAGTAAAAACCTGACATTAATGTGTAAAAACTGACACAAAATCCGAATCAATGCATTGAATCGTACCGAGAAAGCACAGAGTCAGGCTATTTCATCGCAAAAACCAGATCCATTCAGTTCCGTTACCTGAATCACATATGAGGCGCGATATGAAGCATTCAAATTACTACGCGAAGAATTATTTCGAAAACAACGTGGATTTTTTCGTCAATAAGCATACGAAGCCCTCCGGCAGCAGCGTCTGTACGCACAAACACGATTTTGCCGAGCTTGCGTATATATATTCCGGAAAAGGACTGCATATCATTGACGGAGCGTCCTATCCGGTCGAACGCGGGACGCTTATTTTCATAAATTATAACTCTGAGCACGCGATAGAGATCGACGACACCGTCGTTCAGGTCGATATACTGCTTTCGCCGCGATTCATATCGAACGAGCTTGCCGGAACAGATAATTTTCTCGATATTCTCGCGCTCTCCCAGTTTTCGGAGCTCCGTGAGTTCACGGGCGCGAGCATCCCCTCAACAAAGCTCTCGGGCAGCGAGATGCTCTTCGCCGAGTCGCTTCTTGACCGGATCGTGTTCGAGTTCAAGGAAAAGAAGCTCGGCTGGCAGTCGGCTGTGCGAGGTCTGCTCTCGATGATTTTCACGCTTATGGTGCGTTCGCTCACAAACGGCAGCGAGCCTGAGCGACGTATACCGAGAGAGATTCTCGATTATATAGACAAACATTTTGCGAGCAAACTGACCGTCACTTACCTTGCCGAGAGGTGTTTCTATAACCCGACGCATTTCGCGCGGATTTTTCGCGAAAGTTTCGGCGTCACAGTCAAGGAT
>CAKSOR010000194.1 GCA_934477985.1 uncultured Eubacteriales bacterium | reverse complement strand
ACCGTATTCCTCTTTGCGGGGATACGGCTCAGAGCGGAAAGTTCCGACTGCCTTATTCGCGGTATTCTGATTGACAACGCCCGGTTAAATATCGGACATACTCCGGTGGAAATTACCGCTGGAGTCCGGCAGAGGACATCAGCGCAACCTTTCACCATAAATCGCACGTCAACTACTATATTATACACCAGAATCTCAGAAATTGCAATAGGTTTCGCAAAAATAATCGCCTTCCGGGGCAAAAATATTTCACGAAATTTCAGCCGGATTTTTGTGCATATTGCACAGCTATTTGTTTTTCCGTTCAAATTCCCATTTTGACTATTATTTTTTCACACCATGTTAATATATGAAGGCTATAATATGAGATAAATCAATTTTCCGGAGAACTATATGAACGACAAGAATAAAAAGCTATCGACCCTATTCATACTGACCCTCGCCGCCGCGCTTATCTCAACCGGAGCGCGGATCGCAATGACTCTTCTCTTCCTCGACGCCGATTACGGTGTCTACGCGCAGGGCACGCATGTCCCGACCATCACGCACATCCTGACCTTCATCCTCTGCCTTGCCGCCGGCGGACTCGGACTTTTCGCGGCGAAGGACTATCCGCGCCCGACCACACCGGCTGTCACGAGCCTTACTGTCTTCACGTCCTGCATAACGGCGTTCCTGATCGCGGCTTCGAGTCTCCTTTCATTATATAATATAGTCGTCGGCGGAATGTCGGCTGACAAGATGACGATCGCGCTGATCATCGTCTCGATCCCAGCGGTGATCTATTTCTTCGCGCTCACAAAGACGAGTGTGAAGCCTACTCCGGCGCTCGCTGTGATGTCGTTCTTCCCGACGGTCTGGTTCGTCCTGAGGCTGATCGGCGTCTATTTCGACCAGACTGTGCTGATAACCAGCCCAGCGAAAAACTTCCATCAGCTCGCGCTGCTCTCGATCGCGCTCTACATGCTCTGCGAGTCGCGCTTCATCCTCGGAAAGCCGCTTGGCAAGCTCTTTTTCGCGATGAGCTCGATAGCGCCGATTCTCGTCTTCACGTCGAGTCTCCCGGCGATGCTCTTCTCGGGCAAACTGATGATCGGCGACAGCGACAATTTTATTGTCTACGCGGTCGAGCTTGCGATGTCACTGTTCATCCTCTCGCGCCAGCTCGCCTTCATGAAAGCGCCCGGAACTCTCCCCGAGCCCGAGAAAAAGCCCGACGAGAAGGACGACGGCAAGAAGGAAAACTGAAAAATCAATGTGACCCATTTCACCGGGTCACATTTTTTATGTCATATTTCAAAAAGTACTTGACAATCATCACATTTTCCGCTATAATAGAAACAGAAAAATTTATCCCGAAAGGAAAAAAATATGAAATTCTCAACAAACTTCGTCGCGGCGACCCGCGAGTACACGACATTTGAAAAGCTTGTTCCCGCGCCGCTCTTCCGCCGCGAGTTCGGGCTCGGCAAGGTGAAGTCGGCACAGATCACAATCTGCGGACTCGGCTTCTACGATCTCTTCATAAACGGTCAGCGGATCACCCGCGGACTGCTCTCGTCCTACATCGCGAACCCCGACGACATCCTCTACTACGACAACTACGACCTTTCGCCCTACCTCGTCGAGGGAAAGAACGTCATCGGCGTCTGGCTCGGCAACGGCATGCTCGACTGCTTTGGCGGTCAGGTCTGGGAGTTCGACACCGCACGCTTCAGAAGCGCTCCGAAGCTGGCGCTCAGCTTTGAGGCTGAGACCGAGGACGGAAACAAGGTCGAATTCGACTCGACGGCTGATTTCAGGTGCACCGAGTCGCCGATCTACTGCGACGACATCCGCGTCGGCGAGTTCTACGACGCCACCAAGGAAGTCGGCGACTGGACGAAGGTCGGCTACGACGACAGCGCGTGGCGCGAGACAATCCCCGCCGAGACTCCGCGCGGAGAGTGCCGTCTCTGCGATGTCGACCCGATTCTTCCGACACACGAGATAAAGCCGATCTCGGTAAAGCCGGGCAGAATCTCGCTCACATACGACTGGATTCACGGAAAACTCAAGGATCTCCCCGACGACATAATGAACGGCTTCCCGGAGGACGAGGCTTCGCAGGAGGGCTTCATCTACGACTTCGGCGTTAACGCAGCCGGTCTCTGCCGTCTGCACATAAAGAACGGAAGACCCGGACAAAAGATAGTTCTCCAGTTCTGCGAGAAGTTAGCGCCCGACGGCGGTCTCGACCTGCGCGGAATGCCCTTCCTGCCGCACCGCTACGATCACCGCGACATTTACATCTGTAAAGGCGGCGACGAGACCTACATGCCGCGCTTCACCTACCACGGCTTCCAGTACGTGCTGGTCATCGGCATCGACGAGACCCAGGCGACAAGCGATCTTCTGACCTATGTCGTCATGAACACAAGCCTCAAGGCGCGTTCTCACTTCAGATGCTCTGATGAGATGGCGAACAAGCTCTGGGACGCGGCTATCGTCTCCGACCTTGCGAACTTCTATCACTTCCCGACCGACTGCCCGCACCGCGAGAAGAACGGCTGGACCGGCGACGCGGCGCTCTCGGCGGAGCAGATGATGATGGCGCTGACACCTGAGCGCAACTGGCGCGAGTGGATGCACAACATCGAGAAGTCGATGAACGACAAGGGCGCTATCCCGGGCATCATCCCGACCTCCGGCTGGGGCTTTGCGTGGGGCAACGGACCCGGATGGGACGTCATTCTCGTCAATCTGCCGTATTACGCGTGGCTCTACCGCGGCGACCTGACGATCGCCAGAGAAAACGCGACGGCTATTCTCCGCTACATAAACTACATCACTACAAGAGTCGACGATAAGGGGCTCATGCACATCGGTCTTGGCGACTGGTGCCCGACCGCGCGCCACGGCTATCACGCCGCTCCGCTCGAGTTCACCGACACGGTCATCTGCATCGACTTCTGCACTAAGGCGGCTAAGCTCTACGAAGCGCTCGGCATGAAGCCGCAGCAGGCATTCGCCGAGGCTGTGAAAAACGACCTTCTCACCGCGGCGAGAAAGTATCTCATCGACTTCGGCAGCATGAACGCGCTCGGACGCTGCCAGACAACCCAGGCGATGGCGATTTTCTACGACATCTTCACCGATGCCGAAAAGCCGATCGCGTTCGCGCGTCTGGTCGAGCTGATTGAGAAGAACGACGGCTCGTTCGACTGCGGAATCTTCGGACTGAGAGTCATCTTCCATGTGCTCTCGAAGTTCGGACGCACAGACCTTGCGTACAGAATGATCACGAAGACCGACTTCCCGTCCTACGGCTATCAGATCGCGAAGGGCTCGACCACAATCTGGGAGGATTTCAGACTTGATTCCTCCGCGCCGAACTCGCGCAACCACCACTTCTTCTGCGACTACATCTCGTGGTTCATGAAGAATCTCGTCGGAATCAACGTCAACCCCTACGAGAACAACGCCGCTGAGGTCAGACTCGCGCCGAAGTTCGTCGACGCGCTCGACAGCGCCGAGGGCGATCACGAAACTATCGCCGGAAAGGTCAGCGTAAGCTGGGTTCGCGAGGGCGAGGACATCCTCTACACCTACGACATTCCGGCGGGCGTCAAGGCTGAGATCCTGCTTGAGCCGGGCAAGAAGTTCGACGACGGACTCACATTCAAGCGCATTTCCGGTAAGGCTACTCTTCGCATTATCGACGACGGCAAGCGCGACACGAAGACTGTGGAATTTGAATAATCAACCGATAAACAATTTATCCTCCGCGTAAAATCACGCGGAGGATTTTTTCATGCCGACTGCTTCTCGATTATCTTGATGTTCAGCGGATCGATTCCAGCCTGCTCCCAGACGATCTCCTTGATCTGCGAGAGCTCGTTCGGAAGGAGCCCATCCGACCGCACAATGACGCTCGCGCTGCCGTCGCTGATCACCGCGACGCACTCCTCAAAGCCCTTCGACCTGATCAGCGTCTCGATAGCCGCTTCGGTCTGAATTTCCGACGCTATCCTGCTGATGTCGGCGTTCGCCTGCTCGCGAGAGACCTCGTCGGTCGACGTTGAGACGACGCTCTGCAAGACCGCTATCGCCTGGTCGCGCGCCTGCTGACGCGAGAGCTGCGCCGACGCGAAATAGCTGTCCTCGACATAGGGCTGCTCGCCGACCTCGCCGAGCTTCTCGCCGTCGCTGACATTCGGCGCGGAGTTCCCGAAGAGCACGAAGTTCAGCACGACCGCGACGCCGATCAGCAGCACCGAGCTGAGTATCACGATGTTCCGCGCGCCGAGCTTTTTGAAGAACCCGCCGATCTTGCCGAGTCCTGTCCGGAATTTTCCCTTCTCCGCGCTCACGAGTCCGAACTCGCTGTCGTTCATAATGTTTTCATCCATAAACTTATCTCCTTTGCGATTTGATGTACTAAAAGATATGCGCCGCTATACTTAATTATTACTTTCCGCCGACGATACTCACCTGATCCGAGCTTATACCGAAGAGCGAGCGCAAAAGCCCGGTCAGCTTGAGCTGAACCGCCGGATCGTCGCCCTCAGCGCAGACGACGACGATACCCTTCACCCCGCTCTCGTCCGAGTTCACCATGACCGACACGCCCGAAATCCCGTCGATCTCCTCGCATATCGCCTTCACCCGCCCCTCGGTTCCGCCGCAAGTGCCGACCTCACCGCCGACCATCAGGAAGATCCCGATAATCAGCGCCGCCAGTATGAACCACAGACTCTTCTTCTCGCGCAGATAGCCGATCAGCTTTCCGGGCGGGATTCTTTCGTCACTCAATGAATATCACCTCGCATCCGATTCCGAAATTCGCCTTTATGTAATCCGAAATGTCGCTCTTTATAAGCCAGAACGGTCGCTCGAGCGTCAGTTTGACGCTGCCGTCGCAGAGCTCGGCTGAAATGCCGTCCTTGTCGAGCCCGAACCGCCCGGCGACCGCGTCGCGGATGTGCAGCGCGATAAGCGAGTTGACCCGCCCCATCGCCTCGACCGATGAGTAGTCAAAGCTCCCGGTCGCCTTGTCGACGAATCCGGGGATCGATGCGACCAGGCTCTTCAGCGGCGAAAGCAGAGTCAGCAGAATCACGAGAGCAATCAGCCAGCGCAGATACTTTTTCGTCCCCTTCCCGTCGGATTCGGGCACAAAGCCGTCGACGATTCCCGAGACGACCGCCGCAGACAGAAGCGACATTATGAAACCGTTTATTCTGAACATCAGAAGCACTTCCTTTCAAATCCCGACTTCGCGTTCGCCTCTACCCTGCGAGCGCCACCGCACCCTTAGCGAAGACAGCCAGCGCGTAGACAAACATCAGCGACGCCACCAGACAGACCGCGATAAGCGACCCTAAAAGCCCCGAGACCTCGTCGAGCAGCGATTTCTCGCGCTCGAGTCCGAGCACCGACGCCGATGTCCCGGCGAGCAAAACGCCGATCCGCGTCAGGAGCACCTGAATCATCACCGGAAGCGTCATCAGCGCGATTATGACCACCCCCGCCCAGCCGACCGTGCTCTTCACGAGCGAAAGACTTCCGGCGACCGTCCGGACCGCGTCAGCCGCGATCCCGCCCGCGACCGGAATGGCGTTTGAGGCGGCGAACCTGACGGCACGCATCGAGAGGCTGTCCGCGCGCGCCGCGATGGTCGTCTGAAAGCTCATCACCGCCGAGATCGCCGCCGCCGAGAGTCCGAGCGTCCAGGAAAAGCCGTCGCGTATCAGCTTCGAGATGCCCGAGAGCTTCAGCGAACCGACACCCGAC
>CAKSOR010000193.1 GCA_934477985.1 uncultured Eubacteriales bacterium | reverse complement strand
CCTCCCGATATGTCAATCAAATTGCCGACTTGCGTCGCCAATTTGATACGCTAAGGTCGGGTTATCGAACATGTCTAGTACTCAATCAGCTCGCGCCCGACGCCCTTTCCGCGCGGCTCGCCGACCACCCACAGGCAGTAGATGTAGATGAAGTTCCCCTCGATCGGCGTCCATGCCTTTTCAAGCGGGGCGTACTCGATGAACGCGCAGCCATTTATGTCGAGCTTGCGGAAGACGTGTCCGTCGGCAAGCCGGTCGCGGAGCCATTGGCGCTTCGCCTCGACTCCGGGGTGGGGCTTCTTTGTGCGGATTATGCAGGCGAGATGCTCGGTGTCGAGGTTTTCGGGGGTTATGTTTATGAAGTTCATTTCAGCGCCCCATCCTCCCACGCGGACATCTTGGCGACCGCCCCGGGGGTGTGAATCCAGTGCCCGCTGTCGATGACTGTCAGGCGGCAGGGATTGTTTTCCACAAAGCTGTCGATAACCTTTCGCGGGATTATCTCGTCGTTTGAGCCGTACAATATGTCGGTTTCGCAGAGCGCCCTCACCGGGTGTTCGCGGGCAAAGGTCAGGTAGCGCCAGGACAATGTCTGCCCGGGGACTTCTATCTCGCCATTTTCGCGGAGCTCTTCGTCGGTCACACCGTTTATCGCCATCAGACCGGCTATCATTTCGGTCATGTCAGTCAGCGGCGAGGCGAGCAGGCATTTGTCGATACGCTCGCCCTGAAACGCCAGCAGCGAGAAGTACGCGCCGATGCTCGTTGCCCTCACCGAGACGCTCTTCGCGCGGGATTTTATGTAGTCCATGACCTTCCGGAGCTCGGGGATGACCTCCCAGGGGACGAGTTTTGCCAGATCGGTGCGACCGTTGTGCCCGGGCAGGTCAACGGCGTAGGTCTGCCAGCCGTGCTTTCCGGCGATTTCAGCGAAACGGATCGCCTCTTCCTTGTTCCCACCGATCCCGTGGACGAAGAGGAACGCCTTGTCGGAATCCTCGCCGCAGATGAGGAGCGGGATGTTGTCTGTTCTGGTAGTTGTGAGTTTCATTTGCCCTCCAGAAGCGCCCTGAACTCCCTGTCGCGGTCGACGCGATTCTCAACGAAACCGGGTATCTCCTTTATCCCCTTGCAGAGCCCGAGGCTGAAGCCGGTGAGAATTTTCCCGATCTCCTCGTCGTCATATGGGCAGGAATCGGTGACGATGAGCGCTCCAAGGCTGTTCACGACCAGCCACATATCGCGGTAAAGCCGCTCAGCCTCGCGCTCGGTCATGTTGTATATCCTCATCAGCGACTCGAGGATTATCGGCTTCGAGCTCTCCATCGCCTCGATAGCGCCGCCGCCCTGGTTCAGGAACAGCAGTCTGTAGAGCTCGCGCTCCTCCCTCGCGAAGCGGATGTACTGCATTCCGAAGCAGAAGAACGGAATCTTCGCGTTAAGCCCTTCGGCGACATAATCCCTGTAAACCGTCTCAGCCGCGTTCCTGACCTCGCTCTTCAGCTCGTCCATCGTCCTGAAGCAGGTGAAGATCGGCTGTGTCGAGACCCCCAGCTCATCCGCGACCGCCCTCGCGGTGAGCGCCGCCGAACCGTGCTTCTGTACGACTCTCATCGCCGCCATGACCATCTCTTCGCGTGTGAATTTATTTTTCGGTGCCATTATTTATTCTCCCTCGATGTATATCTTTCGATGTATATCGTATAATATTATAGCACTCGGGCGGTTTTGTGTCAAGTCGTTTCACAGAAAATTCACAGAAGAAGACCGCGGAGGGTGTCCGCGGTCGGTCGGTTATCTGGTATGCGACAGCAATTTCGCCTTCTGCTCGGGAAAACTCGTCTTACCGTATGAAATTCGTCCGGAGTCTCGGCTCGCGCTCCGGAATCGGCAGTCCGGCGGCTTTAAACGAGTAAAGCATCCAAGCCATATTGTCGGCGAGAGTGCGCATCGTCTGGAGTCCCTCCTCGTCGCGTCTGACCTCGTCGGGGGTGTTGCCGTGCACCTGATTCCAGTACTGCGACGTCACGAGCGGCATGTTGCTCATCTGGAAGAACTTGCATAGCTGTTCGTAAGCCGACGAAGCCCCTCCGCGGCGGCAGGAGACCACGGCTGAAGCCGGTTTGCCCTGCAAAAGCGACGCCGACGAGTAGAAGAGCCTGCCTAAAAACGACGTTATCTGTCCCGACGGCGCGGCGTAGTGAACCGGTGAGCCGACTATGATTCCGTCGATACTGCCGAGCTTTTCGCGGCACACGGCGACCTTGTCGTTCTTGTCAACCGCCGAGAAGACGCAGCCGTTCCCGGCGCGACATCCCCCACAGCCGTGGCAGGAGCGTATCGGGTCTGTGCCGAGCCAGAATATCTCGCTGTCGATTCCCTTCTTGTCGAGCTCGCGCGCCACCTCTTCGAGCGCCGTGTATGTGCAGCCGTGCTCGTGCGGACTTCCGTTTATGAGTAAAACCTTCATCGCTTATCCTCCATTATCTCCGACGCTATCCGCGCCGCCAGTTTCCATTTCGTTATCGGGTGAATCATCGTCGTCTCGCAGACATCGGCGCACTTCACCGTCACAACCCCTGGTATCCATTCCGCCGCGCGGAGTTGTGCGTCCTGAACCGCTCTCCAGCCGTCGGTCTGACGCGCGTCGTAGTCGGCTATCTGCACGACGATGAACCTGAGTTCAGAATCGTTGAACTTCTCGCGCCAGTTCCTTATCATCATATCGAGCATTTTGTCGTAGACCACGCCCTCGGTAAACGACGTGTTGCTCTCGCCCTGATACCATACCACCTCGCCGAACGAATAGGGGAAGAGCCGCTCGAGCATGAAGTGATAGAGCTTTCCGTAGGTGTTCCACTGCTCGTAGGTCGGGTTCTTCGCGTCGACGTGGCGCTTTTCGACCGGGAAATCGTACTCGCTTCCGGTGATGATTCTGTCGTCGATCCAGCTCTGGATGACCGACGCGCCCTGCGAGCACGCCACGACTCCGACCGCCGGGACTCCGCGCTTTCTGAGTGAGCGCCCGGTCTGGTACGCCACAGCCGACCAGTTGTCGATCGTCGTCCTGTCAGCCTTTATCCAGCCGTCCGACGGCTTGAAGGGTTCGCCGGCTTCCATGCGCTCAGACACGAATATCCTGAGCATATCGTCGTTTTCGTAGGGTTCGGGCGAGAGAGCCTCCTTCATCCTGAACTGTATGTTCGACTGTCCCGAGAAGAGGATGACCTCTCCGACGTAAATGTCGTTCAGCGTGACAGTCTCACCGTCGCCGGTCACTGTCAGCGTGTATGGTCCGCCGTACTCCTCAGCCGGGAACTCCGCGGCGAATTTCCCTGCCGGGCAGGTTTGTTCAGTATCTCTGAACTTCACCGTCACGCCGCTCTCCGACCCGCCGAAGACCCTCACCGGCTTGCCGCGCTGGAATATCATTCCGTCTCTGAATATCTCTCCGAGTCTCATTTTTACACCTCAATATTATGTATTTGCCCGCCCGGACATTACCCTGACGCGCTTTTTTATAATTTTACACCATCCGGGTCAATTTGTCAAGCGAAAAAAAATATTTCTTTCAAAAAATACTTGACAAATCCGGAGAAATGGATTATAATATATGTATGAGGGACAGAGATTCCCGTGACAATTCTTATTGCGAGGTATAGCATAATGTACTATATAGGTGTAGACCTGGGCGGTACCAATATCGCCGCGGGTATCGTTAACTCTGATTTCAGGATCGTCCGCAAGGGCAGCGTTCCCACAAATGTCGAGGGACGCACCGCAGACGAAATCATAAAGGATATGGGCGCGCTCTGCCAGAAGCTCGTCGACGACGAGGGACTCACCGTCGCTGACATCGAATATGTCGGTATAGCTTCTCCCGGCGCTATCGACCCCGTCAAGGGCGTCGTCAACTACGCTAACAATCTTCCCTTCCGCGTTTTCCCGATCGCGGAGACCTTACAGAAGTACTTCCCGGTGGGAAAGGTCCTCGTCGAGAACGACGCGAACGCCGCCGCCAAGGGTGAGGCTGTCGCGGGCGCGGCAAAGGGCGTCGGAGACGTCGTCATGATCACTCTCGGTACGGGAGTCGGCGGCGGAATCATCATCGACCACAAGGTCTACTCGGGCTTCAACTACGCCGGCGCCGAGCTCGGTCACATCGTCATCGAGTACAACGGCAGACAGTGTTCCTGCGGACGCAAGGGCTGTTGGGAAGCATATTCCTCCGCTACCGGTCTCATCAACATGACAAAGGAAAAGCTCGCCGAGTGCGAGAAGTCCGGCAGAAAGACCCTCATGACCGATTTCGTCAGGGATGAGGGCAAGGTCAGCGGAAAGACCGCGTTTGCCTGCATGAAGAAGGGCGACGAGGCGGCAAAGGAAGTAGTCGACATGTATATAAGCTACCTCGGCTGCGGACTCTCCAACATCATCAATATCTTCCAGCCCGAGATTCTCGTCATCGGCGGCGGCATCTGCAACGAGAAGAACTATCTCACCGACCCGCTGAAGGAAATCATCAAGGCTGAGACCTACGGCAACGAGGCTATCAGACCCACTGAGCTCAAGATCGCTGAGCTCGGCAACGACGCCGGAATCATCGGCGCGGCTGTTCTCGGGTTCTGAGCAAGGCTCGTTCCCGCCATAATTCTGATCAGAGGTTCATACAAGCCGGCAAACGCGGCGGTCGCGGAACGCGGGATTCTGATTCGCTTCCTTACTGATCAACCGGGAAGCGGCCTCGCTCTTGTCCTCCCCTTTCGCTGACTTATGACAATTCTTATGGAAAAGAAAAGAAAAAGTTACAGATATTCACCATATGCGGCAATTATCCTCGTTTTTGCCCTGCTGTGGCTTGTCATGCTTGTGTGCGCTGGTTTGTATGACCTTGATATATCGCTCGCGGTCGCTGACCCCTTGTCGCCTTTCGGCAGACTTCTTGAGATCGCGGGCGAACCCCCAGCTATACTCTTCACCTCGTTCAATTTCTCGCTCATAGCCGTCTGCCTCCTGCGGCGCGAAAACCGCCGCGGACGCGATACCCTCCTTGCCGCGCTCTGCGTGGTCGGGACGGTCGGAACGGCTTACTACACGACGAACGCCACCCTCAATTACCTGAGCGGCTGGCGCGCCGATCTCGGGCTGAGTTTCATAAGCGGCGGGGTGAAGATGTCTTTTGCGCTGATAATATCGGCGCTTTTGTCCGTGCTGTTTCTCTTCATCGCGTTCAGATCGGACCGGAAAAGACTTGAGAACTTCCTGCCGGCGGCGGCTCACTGCGTGCTGGCGGCGGTTCTGACACTCGTCGTCATCTGGTGCTTCAAGCTGGTCTGGGGACGCGTGAGGTTCAGACAGCTCGGCGACGTCTCGGATTTCACCCCATTCTGGCATCCGAACGGCTTCACGGGATTCTTTTCGTTTCCCTCCGGGCACACCGCCAACGCCACGGTCATACTGACAGTGACCTACTACTTCCGCTTTCTCGGAAGCAAGACGAAGGCGGCGCTGCGTCCGGCGCTGTTCGTCTGGATCGTCATTGTCGCGCTCTCGCGGGTGCTTGTCGGGGCGCATTACCTCTCCGACGTCCTATGCGGCTTCGCGATAACCGCTGTTATCGTATTTCTCTGCCGCCCGAAAAAGAAAGCTGAAGAAAAGAATGTTTATAGATAAAACGCTTTACACCGCCCGCCCGGCTGACAAGCGGCTGCCGAAGGAAGAACGCTGTTACGACCTTCTGGAGCGCCTCGGGGTTCAGTTTGAGCGGCTTGACCATGACGCGGTCGATA
>CAKSOR010000192.1 GCA_934477985.1 uncultured Eubacteriales bacterium | reverse complement strand
CTTCAAGGTCGAGTCGCTGCACGGCAGAGTCGGGCTTGCGATTCTCTCGTCGGCTTGCAAGACGATTGTAGTTCCGACACTCGCGGTGTTTGCCGGAATCGCGTTCGGATTCCGCGGCGTCGGACTCGGAGTGATTTTCATCATCTTCGGCGGACCGGCGGCGGTTTCGAGCTATATTATGGCGAAGGAGATGAAATCCGACTACGAGCTCGCGTCGCAGATACTGCTTATCTCGACGCTGATGAGCCTGTTCACGCTTTTCGCCGGTATTTTCATTCTCAAACAGACCGGACTGATCTGATAAAGGAGCCGCCATGATACTGATAATCGCCGAAAAGCCCTCGCTCGCCCGGAATATCGCGGCGGCGCTCGATGGGCGTCAGTTCAAAGGGAACGAATTCATTACGGTCGGAAACTATATCGTGACCTGGGCGTTCGGACATCTCTTCGGGCTTTGCGACATCGAGCATTACAATCCGAATCCCGACGGCAGATGGACGATGAAGAACCTCCCCTGCTTTCCGAAGCAGTTCGATTATGAGCTCAGAAAAGGGCAGGGCGACGATGGTGTCAAGCGGCAGTTTGAGGCTATAATGTCGCAGTGTCAGCGTCCCGACGTCGATGTTATCGTCAACGCGGGCGACTCGGATCGC
Source organism: uncultured Eubacteriales bacterium (assembly GCA_934477985.1). Taxonomy (GTDB): domain Bacteria; phylum Bacillota; class Clostridia; order Oscillospirales; family CAG-272; genus Flemingiibacterium. The sequence continues at coordinate 5,145 of CAKSOR010000192.1, read as the reverse complement.
GAGGGCGAGATAATCGTCCGCACCTGCATCAAAAAAGCTTTTGGCGTGAAATCGCTTTCGCAGATTCAGAAACGTCTCTGTCGTCTCTGGCTGCCGGATCAGACTCCCGAAACCATCCGCGCGGCGGTCAGCGAGCTGCGCGATGAGGTCGAATTTGACCAGCTCGCGAAGGAAGGATTTGCCAGAACCTACATAGATTGGCTTTACGGAGTCAATCTGACGCGCTACGCGACACTGAAATCCGGGACGCTGCTCCGCGTCGGGCGGGTAATCGTGCCGATAGTCAAGGCGATTTATGACCGCGACATGGCGATACGGAACTTTGTGCCCGAGAAGTATTTCGCGCTGGTCTCTAAGTCGCAGACCAAGGGCGAGACTGTAGAGCTTACCTCGAAGCTGAAATTCGACCGCGAAAAGCTGAGCGAAGCCGAAAAAAAGTGCGAGGAATACAACTCGCTCGGCGCGAAGGTCATTTCATTAAAGAAAAAGCGCGACAAAATTTACCCGGGCAAACTCTGGTCGCTGACGAAACTACAGAGCTTTCTCGGCAAGAAGTACAAAATGTCGATGCCGCAGAGCCTTGAAATACTGCAAAATCTCTACGAAAAAGGCTATGTGACCTACCCCAGAACCAACTCGGAGTATCTCGCGACGGCTGAGAAGGACAAGGTTCAAAAGGTCATCGCGGCGGTAAAGTCGCTCGGATATCCTGTGAAGTTCAAGGACGCGAAGTCGATATTCGACGACAGTAAAATAGAATCCCACTCGGCGCTGACTCCGACGACGAAAATGCCGGACAAATCGAAAATGTCGCCCGATGAGGTCAAGGTCTACGGAGCGGTGATGCGGCGGTTCGCGGCGGTCTTCTGCGCCGAGGACTGCATAGCCGACAAGACCGAGATGGTCATAAGAGTCGGCGAGCCGCCCGAGCACGGCGAGGATTTCACACTCAAGGGCACGGTCATTATAGAGCCGGGCTGGACAAAATACGACGACTACACGGCGAAGGACAAAGTTCTCCCGAAGCTCGCCGAGGGCGATTCGGTCAACATCAATTTCAAGCCGACCGAGAAGGAGACGACTCCGCCGAAGCATTATACGATCGAGACGCTGAACAACTACCTTAAAAATCCCTTCCGCGACGAGCTTTCAAAGTCGTCGGAGGAGGACGACGCCGAGGAATACCGCGCGATTTTCGAGGGACTCGAGCTCGGAACCGAGGCGACGCGGACGTCGATTATCGACAACGCGAAAAAAAGCGGCTATATCGCGCTCAAAAAGGATGTTTACACGATACTTCCGGGCGGCGAGTACCTGATTGAGTCGCTGTCGCGGATGAAGATCGGCATGGACAAATATAAAACAGCTGAGCTCGGCAAGGCTTTGAAGCGTGTCTACCGCGGCGAATCGACGATCCGCGAGGCGACTGAGCTCGCCTGCCGGGAGATTTCGGAGGTATTTTCTAATCCTGTCGAGGACGGATTCGCGGGCGATGTGATCGGCAAATGTCCGCTCTGCGGCGGCGAGGTCGCGCGCGGACGGTTCGGCTACCAGTGCAAAGACTGGAAAAACTGCAAATTCCGCGTCGGCTCGCCAATACTCGGTAAGGTGATAACTGTAGAAGACGTGAAAAAGCTATTGGAGACCGGTTCGACCGAAATAATCGACGGCTTTGTCTCGAAGAAAGGCAACGCGTTCTCGGCGAAGCTCAAGCTCGCCGACGGCAAGGTTGTGTTCGATTTCGACGGCGTTCCGAAGCCTGAAAGAGCCGCGAACTATCATTCAGAGCCGGTGGGATTTTTTAACGATAGCACAAAACAGCCGGAAGAGCCGCACGGACTCATTCCGGGAATTCCGGTCGACGATACATATCAATAGGAAAAAATCGCTCACGTGATGTGGGCGATTTTCTATATTTCTGTGAATCAGATGATAACGGATTTTCCGTCGATTGTAAGCTCGACGCGCTTTCCCGGGACTCCGTTTCTTATGAGCTCAGACAGGTTTCCGGAGGCGGCAGAGCAGTCAGAGAGCGTGAGTTTTGTCGTTCCGGTGTCGGCGAGACGCGCCGGATTTCCGAAGATTATCCGGTTGTTCCGGAGAGAGCAGCCGCGCAGAGTCATCGAGTCTATCGGAGTCGCTATCGACAGAAAGTCGTTTCCGCCGTCGTGCAGGACATGGACGTTTTCGAAGAAAAGCTGCTCCTGAAGCGGATTTTTCGCGCCGGGATAGAAGGAGCGCGACCAGTGATCATGGTCGAAATGCACCGAGAAGGAGGTTCTCGGCTTGTAGAGGAAGATGTCGCGGAAAGTGACATTCCGGACTCCGGCGTCGTAGACCGGCTCGTCCTGAACCATGACCCAGTCGATGCCGTCCAGTATCTGATGACCTTCCTTATGAGTCGGGCGGGTGGTCGAGATGTACTTCTTTTTGTCTGGATTCGCGAAGACTCTGTAAAGTCTGCCCTCCGAGACGACCGTGTCGGATTTCTGAACTTCCATTCCCTCGTACCAGTCGACCCAAGCTCCGGCTAAGATGCGGCAGAAGTAGCCGACCGAGTGCGGGTCGGTCAGGTCATAGCACTTTTCGATCACTCCGTCCTCGATGAAGCCGAGCTGCGGATTGCTTGAGTCGTAGTCGTGACCGTTGAGTGCGATAGCGTCGTCGTAGGTGTTGAACTTGCAGTTACAGATGCAGAAGCGCCTGCCGCGACCGAGATGAATGCCGTCCTTCTTGCCCTCGATTATGCAGTTCGTGATTGTCACGTCCTCAAAGGTGCAGATGTGGATGCCGAAATTGTCCGGCTCAAGGTCGGGGATGCGGATGTCGTCGAGCGTCAGATCGCGGACATAGAAGAAGGCTAACTGTCCGCGCAGTCCGGGGACGAGAATTTCGCCGGTCACGTTGTCGACGATTATCTTCGCGCCGCGGACGATTATGTGCTCATCCCAGCTCTTCGTGAGCGCGCCGCGGTTGAGGAGGGCGTGCGTGAAGCTGCCGGTCTTTTTGAGCGCCGCGCCGTTTGCGAACTCAAGAGTCGTGTACGAGCCGATGAAGAGCGTGCCGTCGATCTCGTAGATTCCCGGCTCTGAGATGACGACTGTGCCGCCCCTGTCGAGCGCCGACTGGAGAATCGCGCGGTTTTCGGAAGCGGATTTTTCGGGCGATAACCCGAGGAGGTTTGCGTCGGTGAATGGCATGATTTACTCCTTGTTTTCCAGTCCGACCTCGGGGCAGTGGAGTCTGACTCCGGCGTCCGAGAGCTTTTTCTGGAGAGCTTTTATGTCGAGTGAGGCGAAATCATCGCTCATAGCCGCGGCTGTTCCTGCCGCCTCTCCGGAGACCGCGCAGACCGGAATCACGCGCGTGATGTCCCAGAGCGCATCGGTGACCGAGATGTTGCGTCCGGCGGTGATGAGATTCTTAACGTCGCCGCCGTAGAGCGAGCCGAACGGGAGCTCATAGACCGGACCACGCTTGCGCCAGTCGGAGTAGAGCCCGACGCTCGTTTCCTCGAACTTGTGCGTCGGCGTGTCGTCCGGAGTCGCGACTCCGACTATCCGACGAGTCATGCGGAGCTGCGGAATCGTCGGGAAGACAACCGGTACGGTCGAACCGTCCTCCTCGCGAACCTTCATAGCGTCCTCGAGCGCCTTCTGATGAGCGAGTATCTCCATTTCGCTGATTTCCTTGGCGTCAACGCCGCCGAAACGGGTCGGGATCAGCGATTTGACGGTAGAGTTGCCGTTCTTGTCGACAACATCGGCAAATCCGAGCATCTTGAGCTTAACGCCGCTGTCCGAACCGCGGTAATACCACGCGGCGAGGACATTTCCCTTGCTGTGCATCGCGGTCTTCGCGCCCGCGAGCTTGCAGATGTCGGCGTCTCCGGTGCAGTCGACGACTGATTTTACATTTATCGCTGAGCGTCCCGACTTGTTTTCGATAATTACCGAGGTGATTTTTTTGCCCTCGTCGACCGTATCAACCGCGAGCGTTCCGTAGAGTATCTCAACGCCGGACTCGACGAGCAGCTTTTCGGCGTCGGTCGCGAAAACGTTCGGGTTGTACTGCACTTCGAAGCGGGTCTTTTTCTTCTCTTCAAGCGTGCCGTTGTTCAGCCACGGGATCGGGTTCTTGTCCTCGATTATGCCGCGGGCGATCGAGAGGCGGAGCAGCTCGTCGGCGATTCCGAAGCTGACCTGCGTGCCCTCGCCGTCGCAGAGCGGGAGATAGATCGTGACGAGTCCGAGGGTGGCGAGTCCGCCGAGCATGAACTGGCGCTCGAGAAGAATTACCTTCGCGCCGTTTCTGGCAGCAGCGAGAGCCGCCGCAATTCCGGCGATTCCGCCGCCGCAGACGAGCACATCGCATTCGTCCGAGACCGGGATTTCGCGCTGTGGTTCGGTTATATATTTCATTTTTGAAAACATCCTTTCGGTTTGAACTGGAAATATTTTATCACATCGCGGCGCGTATGTCAAGAGAATTTGTAAAAAAATCGTTATTCTGTAGATTTTCGACGTGAAATGTGATATAATAGATGAAAGAAAAACTGGAGGCAGACATGAGAAAATACGATCACGTTTTATTTGATCTCGACGGCACGCTGACCGATCCGGCGAGCGGAATCACGCGTTCCGTGCAGTATTCACTGAAAAAATTCGGAATTGAATCCGAACCCGACGAGCTTAAAAAGTTCATCGGACCGCCGCTCTACGACTCGTATGTCGAGTACTACGGCTTCACGAAGGAACAGGCGGTCGAGGCGGTAGCTTACTACCGCGAGCTATACCGCGACGGCGGCGCGATGTTCGACTGCAAGGTCTGCGAAGGCATTCCGGAGCTGCTTGAAAAGCTGAAAAACGAGGGCGTCGACCTGATTGTCGCGACCTCAAAGCCGCTTGTGATGGCTGATAAAATTCTCGAAAAATTTGACCTCGCGAAGTACTTTAACTATGTTTTCGGCTGCGAGCTCGACGGACGCCGGACAAAGAAGGAGGAGGTCATCGCCTACGCGCTCGAGAATCACCCGGTTGACCTGTCGCGCTCGATAATGGTCGGCGACCGCCTGCACGACATAAACGGCGCGCACCTGAACGGGCTTTTGGCGATCGCCGTCATGTGGGGCTACGGAAGCCGCGA
>CAKSOR010000191.1 GCA_934477985.1 uncultured Eubacteriales bacterium | reverse complement strand
TGCCCCAGTTGTAGGCAATCGTCTCGTCGCTGAGTATCGACTGTATCTTTTCGTATATCGCGTGAGCGCGCTCAGAGTCGCCGGTGAACTCAGCCTTGTCCTTAAGTCTTGTGAACAGGTAGGCGCCAGCCGACGCGAAATAAGGCGACGCCGCGGCGTTGTCGGCGTACAGCATACCCAGCCGATCGTTTGTGTCGTAAATTCCGTCGCCGTTGAGATCGTCCGAAACCTGGCGCATAAGTCCGAGCTTGTAGTCATATGTCCAGCGACCCTCGCGCACAACGTCGTAGAGATTCTCGAACTTATAGTCCTCTCCGAGCGGCTTGTTGTAGACGTTGAGCATCAGTCCGTCGTCGTCCGAGACGATGATGTCGCCGCTCAGAAAATAGAGCGAACCGTTGACGGCGAGGTCGTTGACAAGCGACTGATTCCAGCAGTCACGCTCAAGATCGAGGTGCGGCAGCGTGAAGAGATCGTAATAAGTCCCGTCTGATGAGTTCCGCTCGGAGCTGAAGGACGCGAGCATCACGTCGTATTCGTCGTCTCCGGCGAGCACCGACTGCCGGACTGTCTGCGCCGGAGACGAGTCGGTCAGAGTCTCGACTATTGTAAAATTGTATTTCTCTCCGACCTCGCGGTTGCGCTTCGCGAAGGTGTCGTTGAGAACTTCGCCGTTGTCCTCAAGCACGCCGAAGGTCTGGAGCGACCAGGCGATCTTGTCCTGATTCTGTTTTATGACCCGGAGCGCGTAGTTTCCGCAGTCGAAATCAGCGGGGAGCTTTGACGGCACTGCGGTCTCGGTGATTTGTTCGGTCGTTGTCTCGGATGAAGAGCCGCCGGAAGTCGTCTCATCGGTGCTTCCGGTGTCGCCGCAGGCGGCCAGCGACGCGGTGAGCGCGATCAGAAGCAGCAGGGAGATGGGTTTCTTTTTCATTGTGATAGTCCTTTCAGTTTTTTTGTGGAAAGGATCAGGTCAGCGCCTCGCGCCTGAATTCACTTGGTGTCACTCTGACGGCTTTTCTGAACGCCGCGCTGAAATAGTAGACAGACGAGTATCCGCAGTCGTCCGCGATTGCGCTTATTGGCAGGTCGGGACGAGTCAGAAGCAGCTTCTTTGCCATGTCGATGCGCAGCGCGGCGAGATATTCCGACGGCGAGACGCCGAGCTCGGACTTGAATACCCGTCTGAGCTGCGTTCCGCTGATGTGGAACTCGCGCGCCGCCATTTCGATACTGAACCAGCTGTTGCGCGAATTCTTCCGCAGATAGTCGCAATAGCGCATGATGCTGCTCCGGTAGTCCAGACGGCAGATATTGAACGCGTAGTCCTTTATCAGCGTGACAAATAGCTCATTGAGCATCCGCTTGCTGTCGAGCGTCGAGCCGACCGACTGTGAGCGCCAGCATTCCTCGAGTTCGCGGAAGCGCCCGATGACGGCGGCGGGATCGCTTGGCGTGAAGCTCATCGGCAGCGGAAGATTGTAAAACTCGTTCTTCGCGGCGGTCAGAAAATCAACGCAGTAGAAGTGATTCGGGGCGGAATCCAGCTTGTGACCGTTGTAGGGAATCCCGCTCGGAAGCCGCAGCACCTGTCCTGGCAGCGCGTCGAACGTGAACTCTCCGAAGTCATATCCGATTCCGCCCTCGATGAAAAAGAGCAGTCCCTCGTTTGTTCTCGCCATCTTTTTCGGGCGCTGCCAGCTCATTCCGCGGTAGTGCCAGACGCGTTCAATCGCGGTGATCGAAATGTCGGCGTTTATGAAATCCAGAATCGAGTGATCCATAGCCTTTCCTCCATTACCTCTATTTTACTACATTTCGCGCGGACTTACAATACACTGAGCGAACAGCTTTTTAAGATTTCCGAACATTGTCTGTGTATTCCGCACAAATTTCGTGCCATAAAAAAGCGACCTCCGTTTTAAAGAGGTCGCTTCTGAAGTTAAACTGTGCGGACAGGTTGTTGGCGCATCACGCCTCAGACCTTCGGCAGCTCGGGAAGGTCGATCGCCGGGGCTCTTCTCGGCACGCGCTTCAATGGATCGTACATGAACGCGCGGCAGAGAAATTCTCCAGGAACGATGCCTTTCCTGCGGCAGAGCATCTCATCGCGGTCGGTCACCGGCTGAGCGAACCGGCAGAACGCGCAGGAACGCTCCTCGTCAGTATTCTGTTTCATTAAAACTCACTCCTCGATGAAATTATACCACAAAACCGCCGGTTTGTCAAGTCCTTATCTCTTCACGAGAACGTCAGCCTCGTACTTCTTGACTTCCTTGAGCCACTCGTCGCGGACCGGAACGTTCTCGGTCTCGCAGTAGTAGTCCCAGACAGCCGCGAACGGATATGACTTGTACTCTTCGAGAAGCGCGAGACGCGAGGTGTAGTCGCCCTCAAGCTCGAGCTTTTTCAGCTGCGCGGTCGGTTCGAGCATTGCGTACATCAGCGCCTTCTGCATGTTTCTGGTGCCGATGATCCATGCCGCGATGCGGTTGATCGACGCGTCGAAGAAGTCGAGTCCGATGTGAACGCGATCCTCGAAGCTGCCGCGGATGATCTCCTGAGCGATGTACTTGAGCTCGTCGTCGAAGATGACAACGTGGTCGGAGTCCCAGCGAACCGGGCGTGAAACGTGGAGCATCACGTCGTCGAGGAAGAGAAGCGCGGACGAGATCTTGTCCGAAACAACCTCGGTCGGATGGAAATGTCCGGTGTCGAGCGTGAGCATGAGGTCATTCTTTACCGCGTAGCCGAGGCACATCTCGAGTGAGCCGATCGTGCAGGATTCCGCGCCGATTCCGAAGACCTTGCTCTCGATCGAGTTGAGGTTGAGCTTCTTGTCCTGACCCGCGAAGATCTTGTCGTAGGAGTCGATCAGGCGCTCGCGGTAAGCGTAACGGTCGACCGGAATGTCCTTGAAGCCGTCGGGAATCCAGTGGTTGGTGCAGGCGGTCTCGCCAAGCTCCTTGCCGAAGTACTCAGCGATGATTCTCGAGCGCTTGCAGTGCTCGATCCAGAACTGGCGGACAGTCTCGTCGGGACTGGAGAGAGTGAAGCCGGTCGAGCTCAGCGGGTGCGAGAAGCAGGTCGGGTTGAAGTCGAGTCCGACGCCGACCTTCTTTGCCCAGTCAACCCACGAAGCGAAGTGCTTCGGCTCGATCTGGTCGCGGTCGACCTTCTCGCCCTGAGCGTCGAGGTAGATCGCGTGGAGGTTCATCTTCATCTTGCCGGGGATCATCGAGATAGCCTTCTCGAAGTCAGCGCGGAGCTCAGTGATGTTGGTGGCTCTTCCGGGATAGTTTCCGGTAGTCTGGATTCCTCCGGTGAGGTCTCCGTCGGGATTCTCAAAGCCGCGGACATCGTCGCCCTGCCAGCAGTGCATCGAGACCGGGATTGTCTTCATGCGCGCGAGCACCTTGTCGGTGTCGACGCCGATCGAAGCGTAAAGCTCTTTCGCGAGTTCGTAAGCTTTTGAAGTTTTCATTTGTTTTCTCCTTTAATCAATATATCGTGATCCGCAGGATGTGACCTGCCTGACCGTCGTACGGACTGCCCTCAAGCAGTATCTGCGGAATATCGCGCCGCTCGCCGCCGGGCGTGAAAGCCCTGATCTCCGAGTAGAACGCGCTGTGCTCGTGACCGCAGAATATTCCGCCGATCACGTCAGCGCTGTGGGTGATAAGGTCATAGACCTCGCGTGTCGCCTCGTCGTCCTTCCGATTCACAGAGCCTATTGAAGCTCCCGACCAGAGGTCGACGAACTCAGGGTCATATTTTTTAATCGCTTTAATTCTGGTGTCGTCAGAGCATCCGGTCGAGAGCGGCTCGTGCCCGAAGATGAGCAGGACGAGTTTTTCGTTCCTCGCGCGCTGAATGTCGGCACGCAGCTTTTCAGCCTGACCGGGCAGAAACTTTGATTGACTGTTGTCGAGCACCACGGCGAGCGCCTTGCCGCCGATGATCTCGGAGTGATAGTGAATGTCATGCCGCCAGTTCGCCTGAAGATAGGCGAGGCGCTCGGAAAGCGGCGTTTTGTCGGGCTTTCCGGTCTGCATCTCCCGTGTCAGCTCGTGACCGCCGAGCGCTATCAGAATGTCGGGGTCGACATCCCAGATGTATTTCTTGGTGAGCTCCATCGCGCCATGCGAGAGATAATCGAGCGTGTCGCCGGTGATTATCGTCTTGTCGAAGTACTTTGAGAGCGGAATTGTGCGCTTCACCGACTCGACACTCGCCGCGTTGGCGTTCCACTTGCGGTGCTCGAAGGTGTCGGCGAGCTCCTCATCCTCAAGGTCGCTTTCGTCGCAGTAATTGAAGTGGATGTCGGTGATCTGAAGTATCTCAACCGGCTCGCCGCCCTTCTTTGAGTCGAGTGTGAAGTTCCGGAAGAAGATTCCGGAATCACTGAAACGACGTATGCAGGTGCGCTCATCCTCCGCCGAGCCGACTACTATGTCGGACGGGGCGGAGAAGAGCTTTTCAGTCTCGGAGTGCTTCATTATTCGCCTATGAGCTTCTTGAAGCGGGCGTAAGCGTCGTCCCAGAGCGCCTTGTCGGTCTTCGGCTCGTAGCACTTGACTTCGAAGGAGTTGCGGACAACCTCGCGTGCCTCTGCGAGATCCTTGATAGCGCCCGCGGAGATCATCTGTACAGCGAGGTTTCCGATAGCGGTTGCCTCGACCGGACCCGCGTAAACCGGACGCTCGCAGGCGTCAGCGCAGAGCTGGCAGAGCGGAGCTTCCTTCGTGCCGCCGCCGACGATGTTGATGAACGGAATTCTCGTACCCTTCATGTCGTCGATAGCCTCAACAGCCCACTTGTAGCGGAGCGCGAGCGAATCAAAGATCGCGCGGACGATCTCGCCCTCGTTCTCGGGGATATGCTGACCGGTCTTTTCGCAGTACTCGCGGATTGCCTTCGGGAGGTTTCCGGGGACGCCGAACGCCGGATCGTCGGGGTTGATGATGCACTGGCAGGGTTTCGAAGCCATAGCGGCGTTCGAGAGCTCGTCGAAGGTGAACGCCTTGCCCTCGCGCTTCCACTGGCGGCGCGATTCCTGCTCGATCCAGAGACCCATGATGTTCTTGAGGAATCTTATCGAACCGCCGAAGCCGCCCTCGTTAGTGAAGTTGTACATGAACGACTTGTCGGTGATGATCGGGCTCATCGTCTCGGTTCCCATCAGCGACCATGTGCCGGACGAGATGAAGATGAAGTCCTGACCCTTGACCGCCGGGACAGCGACGACAGCCGACGCAGTGTCGTGCGAAGCGACATTGACGACGTTCGCCCTGATGTCGCCGAGCTCGTCGATGAGCTCGGGGAGGAGCGGACCGACGACAGTTCCGGGCTTCACGAGTGGAGCGAACCACTTTTCGGGGAGCTTGAAGGCGTCGATTATCTCCTTCGACCAATTTCCGGTGCGCGCGTCGAGGAGTGCGCCGGTCGAGGCGATTGTGTACTCGCTCTGCATCTTTCCGGTGAGGAAGTAATTGAGGAGGTCGGGGATGTTGAGCATCTTGTCGGCGACCGCCGCGAGCTCGGGATTGTCGCGAATCTCAGCCGCGAGCTGCCAGACCGTGTTGAAATCGCAGAACTGGATTCCGGTGATGTCATAGAGCTTCTTCTTCGGCATGAACTGTTCGGCGTAGTCCTGTATGCCGACCGTGCGGGTGTCGCGGTAGTGAACGGGGTTCTTTATGAGCTGACCGTTCTTGTCTAAGAGACCGTAGTCTACGCCCCAGGTGTCGATTCCGATGGTCGCGATATCGCGGTCGTCAGAGAGCGCGCACTTGTTT
>CAKSOR010000190.1 GCA_934477985.1 uncultured Eubacteriales bacterium | reverse complement strand
CGTCGCCGTTCAGGTCGGCTGACATATCCTGCGCGATTCTGTACATCGCGTCGACCGTCCACTTGCCATCGTCGACCAGCTTGTATGGATACTCGATCTTCGCGTCGTCGAAGAGCTCCTTGTTGAAGTAAACTATCCAGGACTGCGAGTCGTCAAGGATTATGATGTCGCCGGTGCAGAAGAAGAGCTTGCCGTCTATCGTCAGGCTGTCGACCGCGCCCTCGTCCCACCAGGGCTTTGAGGTGTCTATGTACTTAAGCGAGTTCAGGTCGTGGAGATAGCCCGAAGTCGCCGCTCCGGCGAGCTCAACGCGCTTTGGCGGCGCGGCGATGAAATCATACGTGTCGTCGCCCGCGATTATCGCCTTGGCGATCTCCTCGGAGGGCTTCAGCGAACCGTACTCGGCGATTTTCAGCTTGTATTTCTCCTCGACATAGCGGTTGCGGTGATAGACCGCGTCGTTTATCGGGTCGCCGGTCTCGCCCTCGGCGAAGATGTCGTAGTTGCAGTTCATCACATAACGCTCGTCTGGTGTCTGGTAGTCGACAAACGTAAAGGTCCGTCCGCCGAAATCCATGTCGGGAAGCTCGGGCGTGTAACGCGTTCCGGTCGTCACAGCCTCGGTCGCGGTGGTGTTTTCGGTCGTCTCCTCGGGGGGCTGTTCAGTGCTCCCGCAGGAGGTCAGGATAAGGCACAGGCAGAGTATCGCGGTCAGTTTTTTCATTTATCGTCATTCCTTTCTTGGGATAAGCTGAATAATTCGGGTTTTCACGCGAAAAAGGCTTGGATTTATGGGCTTTTTCGCGTGAAAACAACCTTAGATCAGCGTTTCCCTTGGATAGATTTTCGAGCGCAGCTTCACCGGAGCGGTCTGCCGGATGAGGCGCGCGGCGGCTTCGAGCGTGTCGTTGTCCGGCACTCCGAAGGTCTCGTACTCCCTCCCGAGCGCCAGCGACTTCGAACAGCCGTATTCGTGATAAGGCAGAAGCTCGATGTAAAGGCAGTTCTTAAGTCCTCCGAAGATCCCGGCGAGCCTGTGGTAGTGCTCCTCATTGTCGTTGACGCCGCCGATGATGATGCAGCGCATTACCGACTTGATGCCGAGATTATCGGCTTTTCTGAGGTTTCCGAGGATGAGATCAAGGTTTCCGCCGGTGTTAAGGCGCAGCCTTTCTGAGTCGGTGTCCTTGACGTCGAATAAAAGCAGGTCACAGACTCCGGCGAGTTTGTCGACTGCCGCCGGGTCGAACTGTCCGCAGGTCTCGACCGCGGTGTTTATCCCGGTGCTCGAACAACTCGCGAGGAACTCAGCGGTTTCGTCCTGAAGCATCGGCTCGCCGCCTGAGAGCGTCACGCCGCCGTCCGCTCCGTAGAAATCCCTGTCGCACCTGACTATCCCGAGCAGTTCGTCGAGACTGTAGAAGCGCCCCGCGGGCTCAAGCGCGCCGGTCGGGCAGACCTCGGCGCATTTTCCGCAGGCTGTGCAGAGTTCGCGGTCGATTGAGTGGCGGATTTCAAATCTCTGAGCCTGCTTTTCGCAGACTTCCGCGCACCCACCGCAGCCGACGCATTTCGCTTCGTAAAATAATATCTCGCGACGCTTCGACTGAGTCTCGGGGTTGTGACACCAGCGGCAGCGGAGAATGCAGCCTTTCGTGAAGATAACCGTCCGTATTCCCGGTCCGTCGTGCATGCAGAAGCGCTGAACAGAAGTCACAAGCATTTAACTCTCCACCTCTCCGATCACCATGTCCTGCCACTCGCGGGCAAGCGTCACGAAACGCGCGTTCCAGCCCGAGACTCTGACCGAGAGCGTCTGATAGTTCCCGGGATGCTCCTGCGCCTCGCGTAAAATCGCGGCGTCGGCGACATCAGGCTGCATGAAGAACCCGCCCAGCGTGACAAATCCGCGCATCAGCCCTTTGAGCGCAACGAGTCCGTCCTCACCCTCTACGCTCGTCGGCAGCAGCTTGAGATCGAGCGCCGCGCCGGTCGGAAGGCGTTTCAGGTCGGGCTTGCAGTAGGAGCGGATGATCGCCGTAGCGCCCTCGCGGTCGGTTCCGGGAGTCGGCGACATGTTCGGCGCTAAAATCTCTCCGGCGCGGCGACCGTACGGAGTCGCGAGCCTCCGCTGCGCCCATTCGAGCTGCCTTCCGAAGGTGCTGACTCCGCCCGGAAAACGATAAGGACATTTTTTGTCGCGCTTCTCGCACATCGACGCGAAATCGCCAAGCAGTCTCACCGCGATGAAGTCAACCTCGTCGGAGTCGTTTCCATAGTATGTCAGGCGGTTCAGAGCGCGCAGACGCAGAGCTTCGGCGTCCTTCCAGTCGTTTTTCAGTATCGACATGAACTCCCTGAAGCCTACGAGCTTTTCGTCGAAGACCAGCTTTTTGATGGCGTAAAGGCTGTTGACCGTGTCGGGGAAACCGCCGATGTGCGGCGAGATCATGTTGTAGACCGGACCGCCCTCAAGGTAGGAGCGCGCGTTTTCGATACATCCGCGCTCAAAGAGCGAAACGACCGTGCAGGGCGTCGAGGGCTTCCAGACATCGCCGTCAAACCGGTCGGCGATCCATCCGAAAATCTGTCCGACAGTGTCGTCGAGGTCTGAAATATAAGCCGCGTAGAGCTCGTCGAAGCTGCCGAAAGCGACGTCCTCATATGAGTTCAGCGTCTTCTTCTGCAAGACGGCGAGCGAGTCGAACGGATTGTAGATGAAATAGGTCTTTCCGGGAATCTGAACCTCCCAGCAGCCGTCGTTCGCGAAGCTCCGCGCCTCGGTGAGCGGGTAGCCGAAGTTCGTCAGCGAGTCGATTATCAGCTCCTCGTTGTAGAGCGCGATGACTCCGCCGCCGTGCCGCATGACCTCAGCCGCGCGGGTAAGCAGCAACTCGGGAGAATTCCGGCTCAGGCGGATGGTTATCGGGAAATCGCTTATCCCGAGCTCCTCGATGATGTCGAGCACTAAATAAGTTACCTCGTTTGTGACCTCGTTTCCGTCAGAGTCGACACCCGCGAGGACGATGTTCTGGTAGTGCTGCGCGTCGCCGCTGCCGTAGTTTCCGCCGCAGATCCACTCGCAGCCCTTTATAAAGAAGTGCGCTAGGAACTCACGCGCCGAATCGAGCGTCTCAACGCCCGCCTCAAGGTCGCGTTTCAGGTATCCGCCGAGCATTTGATCAATTCTTCCGATCGCCGTCCAGTTTCCGCAGAGGCGGATGAACGCGAAGGTGAACCAGAGACTCTGAACGGCTTCACGGAAGCTGTGCGCGGGCTCGAAAGGCACGCGCTCAAGAAGCTTCAGATTCGCGGTCATCCCGCGCTTTCCGAGTTCATCGAGGTATCTTTTGTGCCAGATCCTGAACGAGTCAAGGCAGGACAGACAGCTTTCGAGAAAGGAAATCTCCCGCGGGTCGGTCCGCCCCGACATGGATTTTTCTATATCGGCATAAAGCGCCGACACACCGCGCCGCAGAACGTCGGGAAAGTCGACGGTCAGGTGGCTTATGCTCGTGAAGATCGCTTTCCCGTCAAAGTCGGCGGGGACACAGTGTGAGATCGCCTTGCCGAGCGTCGCCGCGCCCGAGACGAGCTCGCCGTCGCAGATACGTATCGGCGCTTCCTCAGCGATACGGCGGATGGCGGTGTCATAGCGCTTTATCGCGGGGAACTCCGCGAAGCCCGGGACGTCGTCGAGCGTGATCGCTGGGGTCTTCTTTGTGTCAAGACCATAGACATGCGCCAAAGAATCGTATGCGAACTTACGCGTCAGCTCAGAAAGCCGAACCGGGCGCTTTTCTTTTGATAATGTGATGAATTCCATATTTGTTTTCTCCATACTGATCAGTGTTGTATAAATTATACCATACTTTTTTCGAAAAAGGAATTGACATTTCTACTCAAAACATGTATAATACTATTAGTGTGAGATTTCGGAGGTCAGATATGAACATAACAAGCATCAGCGTGAGCTACCTCTCGACCGGTCGGCATGACCGCGCCGACTATGACAACGTAAGGCACATAAAGTCGCTCCCATGGCTCTCGGTCGTCCAGGCTGAGGTCGGGAGCTACACCATCAGACTCGGCGAAGGCGAGGAGTTTGAGGTGAGCCCAGGCGGCTTCTTCATCGCGCCAGGGCAGGTCACGCAGTACATAATCCACCACAGCGACCCCGCAAGCGGCAGGATGGCGGCGCGCTGGGTATTTCTTGAAGCCGTTATAAACGGCTCGTACCGGCTCGACTCGGTCTTTGATTTTCCCTGCCTGATCGAGCCGGGGCGTGCCGGGCTGAACGAGCGCTTCGACAGGCTCTTTTCGGCCGACAGCATCTGCGCGCGGATGAGCGAGGTCTACCTGCTGCTCGAGACGCTGCTTGAACTCGGTGAGGAAAAGAAGCGCGTCCGCGGCGACCTTCTTGAGGTCTCGGACTATATCGCGAGACACTACGACTCGGACATCGATGTAGCGAAGCTCGCGTCGATCGCGCACATGTCGGAGTCGAACTTCTACGCCGCCTTCCGCTCGACCTTCGGACTCTCGCCGATGGCTTACTTAAGCCGCGTCCGGCTCTCGACCGCGTCGGTCATGCTGACCGAGAGCGACCGCCCGATAAACGAGATCGCCGCTTGTGTGGGATTCCCCGACCCGCTCTATTTCAGCCGGCAGTTCAAGAAGCTGTTTGCCGTCTCGCCGCGCGGATACCGCGGTAAAGTCCGATAATAGTGCACAGCCGGGCGGAAAAAGTGGATGAAAATTTTGAGTATTATGTGTTATAATTGTATCAGACGTTATCGTCGAATAAAATAAGGAGAACTTTCAGCGGCTGTCCGCCGAAAGACAATGGGACAATGAAAACAAAACGCTCTTTTTCGCTCCTGCTCGCGCTTTTTCTGCTCTCGACCGGCTGCGATCAGACCTCGCCTGACACCGAATACACTACCGCCGGTGAGACGACCGAAGCGCCGGTGGTCGAAACCGATCTCTACGCATACCACCGCGGCACTGACTACGGCGGAAAGGAAGTCACGATCCTGCTGCGCGAGGAGTTCAAGGATGAGTTCGCTATTGAGGAATCGACCGGAGACATCGTTGACGACGCGGTCTATCGGCGCAACATCATGGTCGAGGAGCTGCTCGGCGTCAAGCTCGGATTCGTCAGCCTGCCCGGCTCGTTCTCGAATCAGTCGACCTTCAAGAAAGCCGTCACCGAGAGCGTCCTCGCCGAGGATCACGCCTACGATCTCGTCGCGAGCGCCGCGAACTACATGCTCTCGCTGACGACCGAGGGCTATTTCCGGGATCTGATGTCCTGCCCCGGCGTTCAGATAAACGAGCCGTGGTACGCGCAGAATTACATCGAAAACATGTGCGTCGGCGGAAAGCTCTATCTTGTCGCGGGCTCGGCTTCACTCAACTTCTTGCAGAACATGTGCGTTGTTTTCTTCAATAAGGATCTGATGACCGACCTGTCGTATGAAGCGCCGTATGACGCGGTGCGCGATGGGAAGTGGACCTTCGACGCGATGAACTCACTCGTCAAGGACAGCGGAGCCGACCTCAACGGCGATGGAAAGTTCGACGAGACCGACCGCATCGGCTGGCTGACCTACAGCAACATGGTCAACGCGCAGATTGTCGGCATGGGACACCACTACATCGAGCGCAAGGCGGACGGCACGCCGTATGTCGTCAGCTCGCTCAGTGAGCGCTCGATCTTGGTCTACGACCGCGTCGAGAGCTTCATAAACGATCAGGACAGCACATTTTACTATGTCGACAACGATCACGACGCGCTCAAGGCGACCG
>CAKSOR010000189.1 GCA_934477985.1 uncultured Eubacteriales bacterium | reverse complement strand
ACCTCCCGGTTTTCCGTAATTTTAATTATCGAGCCGAGCGCGAGTTCAATCGCGCCCACAATGCCGCCGACGCTGTACGCCGCCGTGTAGTCCCCGCCGCTGACCGCTTGCAGTATCGCGACGAATGGCAGGTACACGGCGATATAAATCAGGACGGCGATTATCAGACGCTTCAAGAATCTCATATCTTCACCCAGCTCAGAATTTCCCGGAGCAGAATTCTGTCCGGCTTGACCGACGAAATTGTGTATGTCTTGCCGAACAGCCGTGCGGGAATCATCATGCCGTTGCTGTACAAGTCGCCCGCGCGGATTGTGTACTTCTCGCCGACTGAATACGGCGTGCCGTCGAAGTACCCGGTGTCGAGGTCAACGTCGGTGCTGATGCCGTACACGCGCCCCGCGGAGTGCTGCCAGATTTTCAGGTTCGGGACTTGCATCGGTTTCGCGACGTTGTAATGCGCGAGCCAGATGTCGGTGTCCGCGAAGGCGTTCTTCGTGAAGCGGTACTTCAAGAAATTCGGGTTCGTGTACAGCATCGGGCGATATCCAGCACGATTAATCCGGTCGAGGAACGCGCGCGTAATGGCGGTCAGATCAGCTTTGCCGAGGTCGCCGAGATAGCGGTCAGACTCGACGTCAGCCGCCGCCCAGAGCGTGATCTTGTCCCGGTACGGTGAAATCGTTTCGATGAAATAATCGGCTTCGTAGTATGCCTCGGCTACGCTCCGCGCGGTCATCCAGTGCCAGACGCCGAGCTTTATGCGTGTCTTCGACGCTTCGGTGATGTTCCGGACGAACTTCGAGTCGGTGAAAATCCGCAGGTGTTCGGTCGCTTTGGTCTCGCCGCGACCTTGCGATGCCTTTATCATCGCGAAGCCCTGAGTCAGCGCGACACATCGCCAGTCGATGATTCCCTGCCCGGTGTAGACGTCTATGCCGTTCATATTATCACCTCATATCTCATATTCAAGTGGTCCGTTTTCGTTCAGGGAATTCCACGAGAACGAAACGAAGTCGTATTCACGCAGCATTGGTCTATAGTTTGATGTGATGCTGGTACGATCGTAATACTTCATATACGCAAGCGCGTATATGTTCGTGTTCTGGTTTACAACAAGGCTCGATCCTAATTTCGTTCCGTTCGCTTTGATTGTATAAGAATACTGTCCTTCGCTGGTATGCGCGCCGAAATTTATGTTCAACCTCGCGTTTACATATCCTTGACTCGAAGGAATAGGATTCTGGATGAAATACTTACTGCCGGAGAGCGCAAGGCACTGCTTATAAATTTTGCAAAACAAATGCCACATGTTCGAGCTGTCTATAAGCTGAACGTCTTTGATCTGCGAGGTTATCCGTATTTTCGGTATCTCATCAACCGTCAATGCCTCGACGCGGCATATTCTAACCTCGGGAACTTGTAGTTTCGAATAAACATGATTGCCACCAAAATCCATTCCCCAGACCCGATGTCCGTTAATAAAGAGATTCGATTCGTTAATTGAGCGGAACAATGTACAGAACACCTTCTTCCTGCGTCGTAGGCATAGCCGATACTATCTCATAGCGCAGATAGCCTGTGAAATCGAATGTACCTGACATAGCTTTCGCGGCATTTTCCGCTGACTTTGCGGATTCCGCAGCAGCTTGTGCCGACTGAGCGGATGCTTCACTTGATTTCGCTGAGTTCTGACTTGCCGTATTCGCCGCTGAAACCTGTGACTGAGCGTTTTTAGCGGCGGATTCAGACGCTGTAGCAGCATCTGTTGCCGTTTTTAGTTGTTCCGAATATTTAGCGTCTATCTCGTCCGTGGCGTTCTTTATGTCTTCCTCGTAGCGGGCGTCGAGCGCGGCAACAATCTGTTGCTGCCATTCTTCCATTGTAAAAAATTCGCTTTCGTTGTAAACATAATCGTCAGGCTTCTCTGCGGGATTTACAGTAAGCGACACGGCAGCTACAGTCCGATCCAAATGATTTATCAGAATGTCAATTCTGCCCGAGATCGTCAGTAGCTCGTCCGGGATCGGGCTAATATGAAACTTTTCCGCGCTGACATATCGGCACGGAACAACATATGCGCCGTGGTCATCGTTCGGCGACGAAATATGAGCCTTGCAGTCCTCGGGAATTTTCTCGCCAAGACCATAAATGAAAATCAGTCTGTTATGATCCCATTGAGTCAGCCGACCGCTCTTCCCCGGCATACCGAGATCATCGGGTATCGCGGTTATCATTACTTTTCACCCCTTTCGAGTTCGACGATCCGGCTCTCATGGTCGTCGAGGCGGTCGTAGATGCGTTTGTGCGACTCGCGGTTTTCCACGCGCTGGCGGTCGAGGTCGGCGCGGAGCTGTTTCACGGTGTCGTCAAGGCGGGTCAGGACGCGGATAAGCTTCGCGAGCACCGTCCCGAGTGAGACCAGCGTTCCAACGATGACGATCAGCGCCGAGAGGATTTCCCACGTCATATGACCGCCTCCGATTTTGTTTTCTTCATGTTGAATCCTTTCAGCCGGAGCGGGTAACCGCCCCGGCACTGAAAATTACGCCTCGGCGCTTCCGCCGAACTCGGTGGGAACGATTTCAGGCAGCGCGAAATCATTGATAATGATCTCGGCGACCTGAGGCTTGAGCTTCGCGGGAACGCGAGCAAACTCGGTGCGTCCCTCGACAACTCTGCAAGCAAAAAGCATAGCCATCATTTCAAGCTCTCCTTTCTTTGAGAATTTTATCAAAAGCCTTTCGGCGATTGAACATAATATTTTACGCATAGACGATCTCCGCCATTTCGACGATGCAGTCCTCAAGCATTTGCGACGATTCAGTTAAAGCCTTGACTTTGGCTTCGAGCTGAACGTTTTTTTGCTTGAGCGCGGCGACTTCATCGTCAGGCGTCGGTATGGGCTCGGCGAGCTTCGCGATGTAAGCTTCGCAGACCTCAGCGTCGGTTGCGGTCTCGTCCTTCCCGGTCAGCTCCCGCAGTGTTGAGATCGGCAGGATGTCATAGATACTGCCGTCGTCGCGGAGGATGAGGTAGCTGTTTTCCGAGCCGTAGAGCGGATTGTTTATCATCGCCTGTTCGGCGGTGATGTCGTAGATTGGGGATACTTTGTCCCAGAGTGTATAAGTCATATGCCCACCTCCAGCGAGTCAAACGGGATGTACTTTATCTGCGCAGATCCACCAGCGCCTTTTGTCACTCTGAACTTAATTCCAGTCTCTATAACTGTAGCATATATCGAGTCATCACCTGTTGCTCCCTTAAACAGTGATTGTGAGCCTTGGTTAAATTTCGGTGAAGTGTCGTTGCTGCCTTTATACACGCCGTAAGCTGCTATATTGGCTTTATCTATCACTCCCACGAAGTTTCCGTAAGCGACAGATATATCCGCGAAAAATATATTGCTGTCTATCGGTATTTCTGCGATGTTGCCCGAAAAGTTCGCAGATGTCACGCTTATGCTTTTCATTTTAATGCGGGACGCTTCGCTTGGTGTGAGTACCGCGTCGGATATTCGCCCGAGATACACCCAGTCATAGCCGCCGGAAGTGCCTGACTTCGGGTATGTATCTGGCGAATCTGACGAGATTACCTCCCACGTACCGACAGCAGTCTGCTTTACAGAGCTGACAAGCTTCGGCATGTAATCAGAGCTGGTCTCCGATGTAAATTCATATCCCTGCTCATACCACGAGTCTCCGCCGCTGTTCTCCCAGCTGTGCGTCCTCATCGATGCGCTGCTTGGGATGTAGTAAATTTTGCTGGTTTCGCCGAGGAACCCTTGGACGTATTTCCCTTGGAATTTGCCATAAATCGACGAGTCATAGACGGATTCGCTTCCGTTAAAAGCGTATGTTGATGGATTTACGAGCGATATCGCGCCGGTCGATTGGTTAATTGAGATGCTTGATGCATACTTCAATGTTGCACGATATTCCGTACTCTCTTCTTCTCCGCTATAGCGCACGGAACGCATAACGTCGAGATAGTAATAGGTCGTATTTGTGCCGCTTGCTGTGTGGCTATATCCCTCACCCAGCGCGGATTGCTGCGTCTCGGCGTATGAATTTGCCGTAGGGCGCCGTCTCCACCAGTAGCTATTGTAAGGTATGGCTTTTTCGGCTAACTCCTGTATAGCGTCCGCCATCGGCTGCAAAAGCGCCTTATTTATCGGCGTGCCCGCCTCGGTCACCTCGGTCGGATCGGGCGTCAGCTTCTTCTTTCCGCCAGAGTCGGCAATCTGGTAAAGATCGTCCCCGACCGCGATCCGGTCTTTTATGTCGGGGGCTTGATAAACCGCCATTAAATCATCCCTTTCGTGGTAAAATTGTCTGCCCGGCGGCGAAAGTGCCGCACCGGCGATAGCTCGATTTCATACAGCCGACCAGTAAGTCGATATCCGCAAGGACTTTCTCGATGGTGTTCGCGCCTTGATACCCGAGCTTGTCCTCCGGCTTCGGTAACGCGCCGGTCTCCTCCAGAGTATAGTAAGCGTCGCGGAGCTTCTGAACGTTGCTTAGATACTGCGCCCATTGCGCACGGCGGATGATGTCGGATTCGGCGAAGGTCCGCGGCGTGATTTCTACCTTATACCCCGCCGAATTCAGCTCAGCCGCGATCTCAGTCACCGCCGCCGCGACGCGGTTCATGTCGGTGGCGTTATAGCAGCCCTTAAGCGGCGTTGTCACCGTTCCGCGTTGTCCTCTCGCCGCCTGAACGTCCTCTGCCGTCCTGTCAAAGATTAAA
Source organism: uncultured Eubacteriales bacterium (assembly GCA_934477985.1). GTDB lineage: Bacteria > Bacillota > Clostridia > Oscillospirales > CAG-272 > Flemingiibacterium. Next base: position 1,095 of record CAKSOR010000189.1, on the reverse strand, counting down.
TTCATCGTGCCGTCACCTCCGCGACGATCGCGCCGCCGTAAAGATTGTACCGCTCAGACTCGATCCGAGCGTCGATCTCGCCCGAATACTCGGTCATCAGCGTCACCATGTCCCCCGGCCGCTCGCCGTTCATGACAAGCTCAGACGTAATCGTGCCGCACCGCGAGTAGTAGTTCCACAGACTTGATAGCAGCGTCTGACCGTTCGCCGCGCCAACTAATGTCATGTCCCTTACCTCGACGACGTTCGCCGGGTCGCCGACGTTCGTCAGCGGGTTCGTCTTCGAGATGACCGACGTCAGATCGCGGTATTTCTTTCCGCTGAGAACGCATCCGCTGTTCGCCGTGATGACCGCGAAATTCGCGCCCGACGAGGTTATCGAGCCGTTCGTGATCGTCAATCCGTACATTGGTTCGGAAAAGTCGACATAGATATTCGAGCCTGTGCCCGAATCGGCGGCTTTGTAGAGCTCGACCGATTCGGACGTCTGCGCGTAGTTGTGGAGCGTCAGCCGGAGTTCGGTGAGCTTCGTGTCGCGGTCGGTCTGTGTCTGACCCTGCATCGTGTCGGCGAGCGTGAACTTCCGCACGATCTCGTCGGACGGGACGAAAACGCGGACCTTATCGCTCCTCGCTGTGGATACCGCCGCGCCGATGGCAAAGCAAATCTGCCGTACCGTCTCGCGGCAGGTGCAGACCGGAAGCCAGCCCGTGACCGTCTTCCCGGCTATTCCCGAGATGTCGTAAGGCACGTTCGCCGCCGCGAATACAGCCGCCAGAAGCTCCGCGGCGTTCGCCGACGTGTAAATACCGCCTGAGAAAATGACGCTCTCTAAAAGCCCCATGTAGTCCTCAGACGCGACCGAATAAATCCGATCAGCCGTCCGCTCGTAGGACTTGACAAAGAAGACTCCGAGCAGGTCTGCGTCGGTGTAAAGCGTCAGCGGCTGTTTCGACCGGAACACATAATTGACGTCCTCGTCGCCAATCAGCGTGAAGTCCATCGTATCAATGGCGATCTCGTCGCTGACCGGGGAGCATTCCTGAATGACCGAGACATCGGTCAGAGTCCGCCCGGCGAAGGTGCGGATTATTC
>CAKSOR010000188.1 GCA_934477985.1 uncultured Eubacteriales bacterium | reverse complement strand
GTCTCACGCTCATCCCCGCGATTGAAGGCTAAATTCAGCGCCGCGGTATGGGGCAGCACGCTGACTCCGCCGAGTCTGGTCGAGAATCCATGCGGACATCCGATAAAAGTCGAGCGGAAGAATTTTACCCTGCCGCCGACGAGTTCAAACGCCATTCCTGCCCTCCTGCCGCTTCGGCTTACAGTTCATCTCATAGAGCCTGCAAAGCCCCTCCAGGGTCAGATCCGGCTCGCGGCGGACCGAACTCTTGCAGAGCGGCACAATCAGTCCCGACAGCCCGCCGGTCGCGACAACCGAGAGCTCCTCGCCCGGAAACCCATTTTTTATCGACTCTATAAAGCCATCGAGCATCAGCGCGGTTCCGAGAACGCTGCCCGAGTTCATCGACTCGGCGGTATTGGTGCCGAGGAGCTTTGAGGGCTTTGACAGCGGGACATCAGGCAGCTGCGCGCAGCTTTCCGAGAGAGCGTCGAGCGACAGCTTGACTCCCGGCGCTATGACGCAGCCGCAGAGCTCGCCGCGGGGATTTATCGCGGTTATGGTGGTCGCGGTACCGAGGTCAATGACCGCGAGCGGCGGCTTTGCGAGTCTCATCGCGCCAACGGTGTCAGCGACTATATCCGATCCGAGCTGACCGGGATTCTCGACGCGGATGTTCAGCCCGGTCTTGATTCCCGCGCCGACGATCATCGAGTCGATGCCGAACCCGCCGAGCGCCTCCGAGACGACACGAGTCAGCTGCGGCACGACCGACAGGAGCATCGCGCCATCGATCGAGTCGAACGAAACCTTCTTCATCGCGAATATCCCGGCGATCAGAACGGCATACTCGTCGGCGGTCTTTGATGGGTCGGAAGCCAGTTTCGCGCGCTTTATGAGCTTCCCGCCCTCGAAGATTCCGAGATTCACGCTGGTATTGCCGACATCAACGGCGAGTATCATGCCACCGACCCCCTTCATTGACTTAGTGCCATTTCAGGCGCTTTTTGTTACAATATTTATTATACTCTTTCGTGAAGAATTTGTCAAGAGCCGAAGGTGACAAATAATCGCGCTTTGTACGGCTTCTTTATGGCAGAATGTCAGATGACCTCAACCATCACCGTCCCGCCAAGCCTTTCGGGCAGCCTGACCTTCACCGAGGCGAGTTTGCAGTTACGATTCCCTTCGACCTTCAGAGTCACGAGGTCGCCCGCGACCTTCACCTCGACGACCATTCCGCCCTTCACAGCGCCGCGGAAGGCGAAGTCGTCCGACTCAAGTCCTTCGGCGATTATGATTTCATCGCCTTCACTGCGGACGAACAGCTCATTGACAGCCTGCACATACATTCCCGCCGCGGTAGTGAACCACGGATGATAGTAGGTCTTGCTTGCCTTGTTGTTGATCTCGAACAGCTCGCCGAAATCGCCCGCGGTGTCCGCCACATAGGCAATCGAGTCAAAAGCCGCCGTATGCCGCCCGATTCTCGAGAACACGACCGACTTCCAGCAGGCATACCACGAGCAGACACCGCGCCCGACCGAGTACATATTGCCGAAGGTGTCCTCATACTCAAGATAGTCGTCGATCGCCCTCGCTTGCAGCTTATCGTCCGGTTCGATGACCGCGAACGGGAAAGTCCCCGAGAACGCCGAGATGCTGCGGTCCTCGCAGCCGGGATAGGGCAGATAGCGCTCACCATCATTTGGCAGCGACTCAGAGAGCCGGTCAGCGAGCCTTACCGCCTCATCGGCGAGCTCCCGGTTCAGACCGAGCTTATTCGACGCCTCGGCGAATATCCGGAAGGTCTTTATGACTCCGCAGGTCGTCATGTACGCGTTCGCGACGCCCGATCCGAGCCGCTCGAGGTCGGTGCACTTGCCGACAATCAGCCTGCCGCCCAGATCATACAGGCACTGGTCGCGATAGAACTCGGCGCAGGCGCATATCACCGGGTAAGCCGTCCCGCGCAGGAAATCCTCATCGAGCGAGAAGAGATAGTACTCGTACTCCGAGAGCGCGACCATCGCCATATGGAAGATATGGTCGCAATAGAAGCCGGGAGGAGCGGCTTCGGTGCCATCCTCGCAGGTCTCCCAGGGATAGCGCGCGGCATGCCTGCCATCCGACGAAGCGCGGTGAATCGCGATGTCGAGCCCATTCTTGCGGAAGACCGGCACACGCTTCGCCTCCTCGAAATGGTTCGAGTTTATCAGCCCCTGGAACATATAGTGCTCATCGAAGGCGAAGAACTTGCCATGCCAGCAGGAGTCCGAGAGTCCGACCGGCATCGACCAGGGAGTCGAGTAAGCCTTGAGATGATAGAGCGCCATCTTGTACACCTTGTCGATCGTCGGGTTTCCGGTTACAGCGAAGCCCTTCGAGAAATAGTCCTTCCAATACTCAAGATGCGCCCGCCGGAGCTCGTCATATCCGGTCTCAAGCGCCTTTTTTCGCGCCTCATCGGCAAACGGCGCGGGTTTATCGGAGAGGAGGACATAGAAGCGGATTGTCCGCGGCGAGTCGATCGCGAATGAGAAGGTCAGCGAGTTTCCGGCGCTTTCAACCCGGTCGGCGTCCATATCGCAGAAGACGGCGACCTGACCCTCGCAGTCATTCTGATCGAGCGCCTTCCAGTCGATCACGCCATCCTTCGCGGAGGTTTCGAAGAACTGGTTGGGGTTTCCGTTCGCGTCGCACAGGGTATAGGTGAAGGAATAATCGAAGCGCGACGCCGGCTCGAAGGTCTTTTCCAGGACAATGAGATTCTGATCGGCGCAGATGAAAGCGGTTGTCCGGAGTCTCGTGCCATCCGGGTAGAGAGTATCGCAGGTGACCTCGGCGGCTTCTGGATCGAGCTCCTGGTCGGCTTCGACCGGGCTGAGAGCGCCGAGAGTCTGAGTGAAGCGCCCGAACGGGATGAGAGTCTTTGTCTGGACGCTCTTGCGGCGCTTGTTCTCCCAGAATATGGCGCGACCGATGTTCAGACGGATGAGCTTTCCGGCTTTGTCCGGATTCATCGAGCCGTCCGGCGCGATCTGGAGCGCGACCAGACCATTCGCGATGACGGGAGCGCAGTAGGTTTCATTTTCGGAACTGAATATATATTTCATATGTAGCCTCCTTTATAGTATTCCGACATTATAGATTATATCACAGAAAGACCTTTGCGGTCAAGTGCCGGATCACGCGAAAAATATTCGGAATCACGCCTTGACAAATCGCCCGGAGAGTGGTACAATATAATAAAAGGAGGTGTCCGCGATGCTTATATACACGAATGACCGCGAGCGCAGGACAGCGCGCATTGACGACACGGTGCGCGACGAGGACGAGCAGGTCTATGTGCGCGAGGTCGGTCACAGCATACCGGGAAAGGTTTTCCATAATCTTCCGGCGCGGGACATATGGACGATACATTTTGTCACGGTGGGCAGCGGAAAGTTCTCCGGCGAGACGGTCAGGGCGGGCGACGGGTATCTGATTCCGAAGGGCGTGCCGTTCTCGATAGACGCCGGAGAGGACATGGAGCATTACTGGATGATGTTCGGCGGAAGCAAGATACCAGGGCTGCTCACCGACTCTGGCATGGAGCTCACGAAGCACAGATTTTCCGGCGCTTTTTTCGACCAGCTGACAAGGGATTTTGAGCTCACGGTATCCGCGCCGCTCTGGGGCGATTACGACCTGCCTTTTCTGATGAACTCGCTCTTCTGGAAGCTGCTCGCGGTAATCAAGACGCGAAAGACCGGCGAGTCAACGCGGCAGAAGGAGTACATAAGGCTCGCCGAAGCCTTCATCGACTCGAACTACCCAAATCAGATCAGCGTCGAGGACATCGCCGCCGCCGCGCACGTGACCTCGAGGTATATGTACAAGCTCTTCAAGAAGAACTTCGGCAAAGCGCCGCTTGAGGTGCTGACAGAGCGGCGGATGGAGTGCGCGCGCTATCTGCTCTCGACGACATCGCTTCCGATCGATAGGATAGCCGCGGATGTCGGGTATCAGAACCCGAGCCGCTTCGCGATGGTCTTCCGCGAGAAGCACGGCATGCCGCCGGGTCGTTGGCGATATATACATACAGAACACACTGATTTTTAACAAAATCGGCGACTATTTCTCAACCCGGATGGTTGACAAAACCGAAAAAATGAGGTATAATAGTATATAGTATGCTCAAAAATCCGAAAACGGAGATAATAAAAGAATGATACGCAGCATGACAGCCTATGGACGCGCCGTCCGCGACGGCACGCCGGATGGCAGGAATATATCTGTAGAACTTAAAAGCGTCAACAACCGCTACTTCGACTGCGGCGTGAAGATCCCGAGGGTCTACGCCTTTCTGGAGGATCGCGTGAGACAGTATATCCAGTCGCGGGGAATATCGCGCGGAAAGGTCGACGTGTTCATAACAGTCGATATAACCGAGAATGTCGGCACGGCGATCGACGTCGACATGACGCTGGCAAAGAGCTATATTGAGGCGCTGAGGAAGCTCCGCGATGAGTTCGGGCTGCCTGACGACATCACGGTCTCGATGGTCGCGCGCAACCAGGACATATTCATCGTCCGCAAGCCGGAGGAGGACGCCGAGCGCGACTGGCGGCTGATACAGCCGGTGCTCGATGAAGCGGTCAGCGCTTTCCTTAAGGTCAGGGAGACCGAGGGAGAGCGGCTGAAAACCGACATACTGACGAAGCTCTCGAAAATCGAGGAGCTGACCGGACAGATAAAGAGCCGCTCCGAGGAGGACATAAGCTCGTACAGACAGAAGTTCGAGGCGCGGCTGACTCAGCTGCTTTCGGACAACTCGGTCGAGCTGAACCCGCAGATGGTGCTTACCGAGTGCGCGATCTACGCCGACCGGGTGGCGATCGATGAGGAGCTGGTGCGGCTTGGATGCCATTTCAAGGCGTTCCGGTCGATATTTGACTCAGACGAGCCGGTCGGGCGGAAGACAGACTTCCTCTTGCAGGAGATCAACCGCGAGACGAACACGATCGGGTCGAAGGTATCCGACGCGCAGATAGCGTCGATCGTGGTCGAGGTCAAGAGCGAGCTCGAGAAGATCCGCGAGCAGGTGCAGAACATAGAGTGAGCCGGATTATGAGGAGCGATTATCTATGAAATTCATAAACATCGGATTTGGCAACATGGTCGCCGCCGAGAGAGTGATCGCGGTCGTCAGCCCCGACAGCGCGCCGATAAAGCGGCTGATACAGGACGCGAAGGACGGCGGCAGGGCGATCGACGTGACCTGCGGAAAGCGCACGCGCGCGGTTATAATAACCGACAGCGAGCATGTGATCCTTTCAGCCTTCCAGTCGGAGACTATCTCGAACCGGCTCAGCGACGAAGAGGATGACGACGCTGAAGAGGAGGAAGACGAATGAAGAAAGAGGGCATATTGCTCGTGATTTCCGGACCATCTGGCAGCGGAAAGGGAGTTCTGGTGCAGAAGATCCTTTCGCTGCGGACCGACATCGGACTCTCGGTCTCGGCGACGACCAGAGCGCCTCGTACAGGCGAGGTGAACGGCGTGAGCTATCACTTCATGACGAAGGAGAACTTCAGGGAGCGGCTTGACGCGGGAGATTTTCTCGAGTACAACGAGTACGCGGGGAACTACTACGGCACGCCCAAGAGCGAGGTGGTGTCGCGGATCGCCGATGGAACGAGCATGATCCTTGAGATCGACGTCCACGGCGCTATGAACATAAAGCGTCAGTATCCGGGCGCGGTGCTTCTGATGATAGCTCCGCCGGACTATCCGACGCTCGAGAAGCGGCTCCGCGGCAGAGGCGACGATGTCCCGGAAGAGGTCGTCTACGCGGTAATTGAAACGGAAAGCCACTTTGACCCGGACGCCGAATCGCCGGT
>CAKSOR010000187.1 GCA_934477985.1 uncultured Eubacteriales bacterium | reverse complement strand
CCTCGGCGATTTCCCTGAACTCCTCGGGAATCTCGGACTCCATGTTCGCGCCGTTCTTGTCGTAGACCTCGGACTTCATGTCGATGAGGTTGAGGAAGCCGATGACCTTGTCGCCCGCGATCATCGGGATCAGGATCGGGCAGACCGCCACGCCGAATCTCTCGCGCAGTGAATCGAAGACGCGCTTGAATCTCGCCTCTCCGTCGTCGAAGCGGTTGATGAAGAAGGCGCGCGGAATCCCTTCCTCAACGGCGTAGTCCCACGCGAGTTCGGTGCCGACCTCGATGCCGTTGCGGCCGTCGACGACGATCAGCGCGGAGTCGGCGACGCGGATTCCCTCAAGCACCTCGCCCTGAAAGTCGATGTAGCCGGGAGTGTCGATGATGTTGATCTTGCTGTCCTTCCACATGAAGGGAGCGATGGAGGTCGAAAGCGAGAATCCGCGGCGGATCTCTTCCGAGTCGTAATCACTCACGGTGTTTCCCTCGGCGGTGCGGCCGAGACGGTCGGTTGCCTTAGCGAGGTAAAGCATTGCTTCACCAAGAGAGGTCTTTCCGGTGCCACCGTGACCCATGAGGCATACGTTGCGGATACTTTTGGTTGTGATCTTGTCCATTTTGATTAGCTCCTTTACGTGGAATCATTATTTTAGAGCAGCTATGAATCGGTGAATTTATATTCAGTAAAAATAAATCTCAGAACCCATGTTTGTCTCTGATGAATATTATACACCAAACTGAGCAATTTTGCAATAGGTTCTGTGAAATTTTTACACACGCAAGCATAAAAATAACAGACATATTTTTGTATACTATCCACAAAATAAGCAGAAAATGGCAATCTCAGGTCACCTCATGGGATCGAATGCCCTGAAAAGTGTTCAATTTGAACATTTTTTTGTCAATCGTATTCATTACAACCAATTTCTTTTTGCTCCAGAGCGGCGCGATGAGCGCGTCTCCGAGACCGTCGCCGGTGACCCGCCCGATTACGATGTCAGCCGGCAGAACCTCGAGCTGCGATATGATGATGTCGGTGTACTCATCGAGCGTCAGGCATTCAAACGCGCCCGAGCGGTAGAGCTCGGCGAGCTTCGTTCCCTCGAGGACATGCAGAAGATGCAGCTTGACCTGCTCCGGGTGCAGCATCGCGACCGCGCGCGCAGATTCGAGCATCATCTCCGGAGTCTCGCCGGGAAGCCCGTCGATCAGATGAACACAGATGTTGATCTTCCCCGAAGCCTTGCGCAGCCGTCCGAATCCCTTGACGAAATCGGCGAAACTGTGTCCGCGGTTGATGAGCCGCGCGGTGTCGTCGTGTATCGTTTGCAGACCGAGCTCGACCGTCAGAAATGTGCGTTCGGCAAGGTCAGCGAGGTACTCGCAGACCTCTGGCGGCAGACAGTCGGCGCGTGTGGCGACGCTGAGCCCGACGATCCCGGGGCAGGCAATCGCCGCCTCGAACTTCTCGCGGAGTATATCGACCGGCGCGTAGGTGTTCGTGAACGCCTGAAAATAGGCGATTCCGAGCGGGTCTTTCCATTTCTTACGCATTACGTCGAGTTCACGTTCGAGCTGGTCGCCTATCGGAAGCGTCTTGTCAGCGCAGAAATCGCCCGACCCGCGCGCCGAGCAGTAGATGCAGCCTCCAATGCCGACGCTGCCGTCGCGGTTAGGGCAGGTGAACCCGCCGTCGACCGGGAGCTTTGCGCATTTCGAGCTGAACTTATGTTTTGCGAAGTAATCGAAAGTGTGATAGCGCTTGTTCGAATCGCTGTAGGGAAAGGGATTATTCTGTGCCTGAGTGGACATTTTCTGACTCCTTGGGGTGTGATAATAATATGATAGCACATTTTTTCAAAAAAATCAAGAAAATTTTGAAAAACCTCTTGACAAATTGATTCAGATGTGGTATAATATTTAAGCAGTCGAGAGAATGGCTGTGAAAAGAATACGCGAGTGTAGTTCAATGGTAGAATTCCAGCCTTCCAAGCTGGTCGCGTGGGTTCGATTCCCATCACTCGCTCCAGATTGACCGCTTACATTGTAAGCGGTTTTTTCTTACTTTTCCTTGACTTCCTTATAATATTGTGATATAATAGAAAAAAACCCCCGGAGGCAATCATGAAAAACTTAGATAAGCTCATAGACGAATTCCTTACATACAACATCCCCTCGATCGACATCTGCGTCATGCACCACGGCGAAGTCGTATACCGCCGGATGGAGGGCTATTCTGACGCCGCGAAGACCAAGCCTGTGAACGGCAGCGAGCGCTACAATGTCTACTCCTGCTCGAAGCCGATCACCGTAACTGCCGCGATGCGGCTTTTTGAGCGCGGAAAGTTCAATCTTGAGGCCAAAATTTCCGACTATCTCCCCGAGTTCGCTGAGATGACGGTCAACGACAAGGGAACTATCCGCCCGGCAAAGCGCCGGATCACGATCCGTGACCTTCTCTCGATGCAGGCGGGTCTCACCTACAACCTCGGAAGCGGGAGCATAAAGCTCGGTCAGAAGGAGACAAACGGTCGCTGCCCGACGCGTGAGATGATGAAGTACATCTCCCGCGACCCGCTCGCGTTTGACCCCGGCGAGAGATACAATTACAGCCTTTGCCACGACGTCATCGCCGCGCTCGTCGAGGTGCTCGCCGAGAAGCAGTTCGGCGAATACGTGAAAGAGAACATTTTCACGCCGCTTGGAATGGAGCATTCGACCTTCCTCCCGACCGACGCCGACATTGCCGGGCTCGCCGAGCAGTACCGCTACGACAACGAGACAAAGACCTTCATCCCGATCGGTGGCAAGAACGGCTTCAGACTCGGAAGCGAGTACGAGAGCGGAGGCGCGGGCTGCGTCACGTCGGTGGACGACTACATGAAGTTCCTCGAGGGCTGGCGCACCGGAAAGCTCGTCAAGCCCGAGACGCTGAAGCTCTTCACGACCGATCAGCTGAAGCCCTCGATGCACAAGGAATACTCGCTGATGCAGTACGGCTACACCTATGGTCTCGGATTGCGCTGTGAGTACAATAACTCGGGCAGCAGCGATTTCGGCTGGGGCGGCGCGGCTGGCGCTTATCTCGCCTGCGACCTGAAGCACGATTACACCGTCTTCCACGCTCAGCAGGTGCTGAACTCCCCGAATCAGCCGCTGAGAAATTATATCCCTGGCGCGATCAGGGCTGACCTTGTCTGATCTAAACCTCAGGTTGAGTAAAAGAGCGTTTTTTCAACAAACCTACTATTGCAAGTTGAGAAGAACTGTGATATAATTATCTCACAGTCCGGACTGAATAAAATTTTTGGAGAAAAACTATGCTCAACATGGAAACCTTCGGCGCGAAACTGCGCGAACACCGCAAGAGCCGCGGAATGACCCAGGAGGAGGTCGCCGCGAAGATCGGCGTCTCGGCTCAGGCGGTCAGCAAATGGGAGTCGGGCGAGTGTCTTCCCGACTGTTTCAACCTGAAATCACTTGGCGAAGTCTACTCGATTTCGCTCGATATCCTCCTCGAGACCGAGCAGACCGGTATCGACGCGGCTGCCTCAAAAGTAGAGCAGATCGCCGATGAATACATCTGGTCGCGCTCATCCCGCGAACCTTTCTCGCACATCGAGCTCGGCGACGACCTCTGGAAGCTCTGGAAGGGCATCTATTTCATCGAGGTCGGCGACCACGAAAAACAGCGCGAGGACTACGCCCGCGGTGAGCTGCGCGTCTGCGGAAAATTCGGAATGAAGGTCTGGGACGACGACGGCGTCGCCTGCGTCGTGAAGAGTTCACTGCGCGAAAAGCTCGATTTCACCGAGCGCGAGGAGAGGATATTGTCGCTCCTCGCAAGCCATGACGGACTTGAATTAGCGTCGCTCCTCGACCCGGTCGCACCGGTGCCAAAGGAATTCCTGCTCGAAAATTCCGGCATCGGAGAAGCGCGGCTGAACGAGCTGCTTCTCGCGCTTATCGAAAGCGGTGTGGTCGAGCACTCGATGCGCGGGTTTACCGATTCGGAAGGCTACCGGCTCTGCGCGCACCGCGGAGTCGCGGCGTATATGCTGCTCGCGGCGGCACATATTCTGGCGAAGAAAAGATATACGGTCAGCGAGTATTTTCCGAACTGAAGAATGTTACGTTTTTGTAAATAATCGTGAAGCATTCTTGCATTTCAGGTTCAATCTGTGATATATTTAAACAGCGTGTGGCGTTTTCGCGTAAATCCAGTTGCGGAAAGTCACGCGCTTTTTTTGCGTGGGTGAGGTGAAGCTTATAGTAATGTCTGCTGAATAAACCCGGAAGCCTTGAAAATACAAGGCTTTCAAGGACAATTGCCTTTGTTCAGGTGCAAGGGCTTTGCACAAACAGGCTCAAAATCCTCGCACTTTCTATTGGCACGGCTCGCCGAACCGACAGAACTATGGATTGCATCAGTGACTAAACGCCATAAAAAGTCAGAAAAGCCGCTTTTGTGGAATTGTGCTGCTGTCGACTCATGAGTAGCCGTATTCTGCCTGGCTTATGCAAGCTCCGAGAGCGAGATGAACCGACTTTGCGACATTCCCCTTGCGGTTGGTAAACAGAGCGGCGTATTTTTTCTCAATCTCATTCCATGGGATAATCTGAGCCTTCTTCACTCATCTGTTGTCCTCTTTCAGATTCATTCCTATCGGCTGCTGACCTGTCCATTACTGTAACGATACATTGCCGCCCTCCATGTGCATGGGTTTTGACCGCTTTTCGGTCTTTTTCTTGCATTTATTATACCATATTTTGCCCGGTTTGTCCAGATGGGAAGTAAATTTTTCTGATTGTTCAGGGGACATTATAGTAATGGCGGAAAATCAGATAATCAAATCGTGTGGCGGAAACGCGTAAGTCCGGATTCTATGGACTTGCGCGTTATTTTTTTGTAAAGAAAGGTGTTTTTATGGAAAACGAAAATCAGTTTCTCGGGACTGAGCGAGTCGGAAAGCTCATGCTGAAATACGCTCTGCCCTGTATCATCTCACTTCTGGTCGGCGCGCTCTACAACATCGTCGATCAGATATTCATCGCCAACGCGAGTTATCTCGGCTCGTATGGCAACGCGGCTAACACCGTTGTATTCCCGCTGACAGTCGTCGCGCTGGCGATCGCGGTCATGGTCGGCGACGGCTGCTGCGCGTTTGTCAGTATGAAGCTCGGCAGCGGCGAATCCGGCATGGCAAAGCGCTGTGTCGGCAACGCGGTCGTGCTGATCATAGCCGGAAGTCTCGTGCTGACCGCGCTGTATCTCATCTTCGCCGATCAGATAATCGCGATGTTCGGCGGCACCGTGAACGCGGAGACCTTCGGCTATTCGCGGGAATATTTCTTCTACATCACGCTCGGAATTCCATTCTACATATTCGGTCAGGCGATGAATCCGATAATCCGCACGGACGGCAGCCCGAAATTCGCGATGGTCTCAACTCTCGCGGGTGCTGTTATCAACATAATCCTCGATCCGATCTTCATCTTCTCCTTCAAGTGGGGCATGATGGGCGCGGCGGTCGCGACTGTCATAGGTCAGGTCGTGACAGCGGTACTCGCAGTCTGGTATCTGACTCGCATGAAGGTCATCAGACCCGCGTCAAGCGACTACATACTTCAGGGAAATATCTGCGGACGGATGCTGTCGCTCGGAATAACCAGCTTTCTGTCGCAGATCAGCCTTGTCGCGGCAATGGCGGCGATAAACAACTCGGTAAAGACTTACGGAATGAAAGACCCCGTCTTTTCTCTTTCCGAATATTCGCAGATACCGATGGCGGTCGTCGGGATAGTCATGAAATTTTTCCAGATAGTCATATCAATCGCTATTGGTATGGCTGCGGGGTGCATTCCCATCGTAGGTT
>CAKSOR010000186.1 GCA_934477985.1 uncultured Eubacteriales bacterium | reverse complement strand
AGTATGTACTCAATCGGGTTGTTGACCGGGTCTTCGCCCGCCTCGATGGCCAGGCGCTTGTGCCCCATGTCCTGGAGCGCGATGACTTCGGCTCTGATCTCGTCCTGAGTCAGCTTCTTGCGCGCTATGTGCTTGTTCTTGAGGTGGTAGGGACAGTAGACGCAGCCGTTGACGCAGTAGTTCGACAGATAGAGCGGCGCGAACATGACGATGCGGTTGCCGTAGAAGGCGAGCTTTATCTCGTTTGCGAGCTTGTACATCTCCTCGATTTTTTCAGGTATCTCGCAGGCGAGCAGAACCGACGCCTCACGGTGTGTGAGTCCCGCGCAGGTGACGCCGTTTCCGCTCTTTTTCGGACGCGCCTTTTCGAGAAGCGAGTCGATCAGCGCGACGTTGTTCTTGTTCGCCTCGGCGTAGGCGATTGTCCCGAGAATTTCCTCGTTGTTGATGAATTCCTCGGCTTTCAGGGATTTTGGATTGTAGATTGCCATTTGTGTTTCCTTTCTTGCGGTCAGAAATTATATCTTTCCGTCAGATCGTGATTTTATTTTCTCCGGAATTTTCCGTGAGTTTACCTTTTTATGTCGCCTCGGTCGGTGACGAGCTCGTAACCGATCGACTGCATACGGCGCGAAAGACATCCGCGGCACTCGGCGGATTCTTCTCCTGTGCAGATTTTGTTGTCGTAGAGCGCGTATTTCTTCCTGACTGAGACCGGCGAGAGGTTCGGCATGACGACGTTCGCTCCCGCCTTGATGCCCTTTTCGCGCCCGAGCGGGTCGATTGTGCCGAGCGCGGTTGTCGCGGGGAGCAGAATGTTCGGCTTGATCAGCCGGATAAGCGAGAGCAGATAGACTGTCTCAGCGCAAGTCCCGGCGGGAAAATCGGCGAACGGCGTGTCCTTTTGCGGGATGAACGGTCCGATGCCGCACATGTCGGGGCTGAATTCTTCGATGAATTTGAGATCCTTCGCGAGCGTTTCCGGCGTCTGATACGGTGAGCCGACCATGAATCCGCAGCCGACCTGATAGCCGATCTCTTTGAGATCGCATAGACAGCGCATACGGTTGTCGAACGACATTGTCTTCGGATGGAGCTTCTCATAATGCGCCCTGTCGGCCGTCTCGTGGCGGAGAAGATAGCGGTTCGCGCCCGCGTTGAACATCTTCTCGTAGTCCTCCCGCGGGTATTCGCCGAGCGAGAGGGTGATCGCCTGCTCCGGGTATTTTTCGCGCAGTGACGCGACAATATCGCAGATCTCGTTGACCGGAATCATCCCCTCACCGCCCTGCAAGACGAACGTCCGGAATCCGAGCTCATACCCGGTCGCGGCACAGTCCATTATCTGCTCTTTTGTCAGTATGTAGCGCTCGCAGTTTTTGTTCGAGCGCCGGATTCCGCAGTAGAGACAGTCATTCTTGCAGACGTTTCCGACCTCGATGAGCCCGCGGGTGTAGACTGAGTTGCCGTAGATTCCGCGGCGCAGCTTGTCGGCGAGCCTTGCGGCGTAGTCTGCGAGCTCATCATTTTGCGCGGTTATCAGCGCCTCATATCCGGCGAGTGTCAGCGAGTGCTCCTTCGCTAATTTGTCTATGAGTTCAGTCATTGCCGACCACGTTCGAGTATGCCGTTTTTACCGACAGACCCTGTATATTGCCGAGCTTTCCGGCGAGAGACGAGATTGAGTCCTGCGGCGCGTCAAGGGCTATTGAGATGATATTGATCCCCTTCTCGCGATAGGGGATGCCCATGCGTCCGATTATGTATTTTCCGTAGTCGTGTAAGTGCGAGTTGAGCTTTTCAACCGCGTCGGGTTCTTCGACGATTATTGCCATCACGGCGACTCTTGTCTGCATAATTACCTCCGAAAACAAAATAAGCTGTGCCCGAAAAAGGGTACAGCTATCCAAAACGTGAATATTTGTCCCCTTTCAGTCGGATGACTCTTTCTGTCAGGCTGCAAATATTATATCACGCGCCGGAAGTTTTTTCAAGCCCGAAATGTAAATTTTCAGCGAAATGCGGCGTGATGTCGGACGCGCAGCTTACACAGACCTGGATGAACGGATGTTCCTCGAGCGCCGCGCCTGCCGCCTTGTTCAGGAATAAGCTGAATAATTGGAGTTTTCACACGAAAAATTTATGTTTTTTCGCGTGAAAACAACCTTAAATCAGCGTTTCCTCAGAGCTGTGCGCGACGGACAGGTTGTCAGGCGGGACTGCTTTTGTACATAAGTTATCACAGGCTAATTAGGCAAGGCTAATTCTTTGGCGCATTCTACAAACTTGATTTTTTTTGCCGAAAACCCTTGACAAATCGGGATTTTAGGTTTATACTATTATGTGGTTAGCGAGAGCTAATCTTTATAAGGCTCGTTAATTAGCGTAAGCTAATAAGCCGGAGCTAACAAGAAAGAAGGAAAAGATCAGTGATGCCCCTGACGCTCGCAAATGTGGGAGAAAGCAACATAATCAAGAAAATCGGCGGTTCGCCTGAGGTTAAGAAGCATCTCGAAAATCTCGGATTCGTCGTCGGCGGAAACGTCAGCATAGTGAATGAGATTTCGGGAAATCTCATCGTCAATGTCAAAGAAGCGCGTGTCGCGGTGAGCCGTGAGATGGCGCAGAAAATAATGATCTAATGGAGGAACAAGCATGAAAACACTCAAAGAGGCAAAGATCGGCGAGACCGTCAAGGTCGTCAAGCTCCACGGTGAGGGCGCGGTCAAACGCCGCATCATGGATATGGGACTTACGAAGGGCGTTGAGGTCTACGTCCGCAAGGTCGCTCCGCTCGGCGATCCGATCGAGCTCACGGTCCGCGGCTACGAGCTTTCGCTCCGCAAGGCTGACGCTGAGATGGTCGAAGTCGAATAATTCCGGAATTTTCATTCCGGATTTTCAATGGCAGTGCGTTAGCAAAAGCTAATAAGCATAAGCTAACACATCAAAGTAACTTTTTCAAGATATTTCAAGAAGGAGATAAACAGCAAAATGGATAACATTCGCATTGCCCTTGCGGGCAACCCTAACTGCGGTAAGACGACGCTGTTCAACGCGCTGACCGGTTCAAACCAGTTCGTCGGAAACTGGCCCGGAGTCACGGTTGAGAAGAAGGAGGGTAAACTGAAGAAGCACGAAGGCGTGATCGTCACCGACCTTCCGGGTATCTACTCGCTCTCGCCTTACACCCTTGAGGAAGTCGTCGCGAGAAACTACCTTATCGGCGAGCGCCCCGACGCTATCCTCAATATCATCGACGGCACCAACCTCGAGCGCAACCTCTACCTCACCACACAGCTGGTTGAGCTCGGCATCCCGGTCGTTATCGCCATCAACATGATGGACGTCGTCCGCAAGAGCGGCGACAAGATCAACGTTCCGGAGCTCTCCCGCCAGCTCGGCTGCAAGATCATCGAGATCTCGGCTCTGAAGGAAGAGGGTGTCATGGAAGCCGCTGAAGCCGCTATCGCCGCCGCGAAGGGCACAAAGACCGTCCCGCAGCACAGCTTCTCAGGCGTCGTTGAGCACGCGCTCGCACACATCGAGGAGCTCGCTCTCCACAGCCTCCCCGAAGAGCAGCAGCGCTGGTACGCGATAAAGCTCTTCGAGCGTGACGACAAGGCGATCGCTCAGCTTAACCTCGACAAGGCTGTTCTCGATCACATTGAGAACGACATAAAGGCTGCCGAGACCGAGCTTGACGACGACTCTGAGTCGATCATCACCAACGAGCGCTACACCTACATAGGCACGATAATCAAGGCATGCTACAAGAAGAAGCAGACCGGAGGCTTCACCACCTCGGATAAGATCGACCGCGTCGTCACGAACAGATGGCTCGGACTCCCGATCTTCGTCGTGATCATGTTCCTCGTCTACTACATCTCGATGGTCACCGTCGGTTCGGCGGCTACCGACTGGGCAAACGACGGACTCTTCGGCGACGGCTGGCATCTCTTCGGAATCGGCTCGAAGGCTTATGAAGAGGCTGACGGCGAGTATTCCGACGCTCTCAACGCGATCAACGGTTTCGTTGAAGTTGACCCCGAGGCTGACGATTTCGACGCTGACGCCGCCCTTGAAGAGATCAAGGCGTTCGCTCCCGAATCTGACTCGGCTACAGGTTCTGTCACTGTCGAAGATGAGGAAACCCTCGCACAGACCGATATGACCGTCTACTACTCGAATGTTCCCGCGGGCGCAAGCGAGGATGACACGATCATGATCTCCTACACCGACGCGGTAAGCTACTTCGAGTCGAACGGCTTCGACGCTCCCGATCCGGCTGACTACGGCGTATGGGTCCCCGGCATCCCGGTGCTCATCGGCAACGGACTTGAGGCTGCCGGCGCGGCTGACTGGCTCTCCGGACTCATCCTTGACGGTATCGTGGCCGGTGTCGGCGCGGTTCTCGGATTCGTTCCCCAGATGCTCGTCCTCTTCCTCCTTCTCGCGTTCCTCGAGGCTTGCGGTTACATGGCTCGTATCGCGTTCGTCCTCGACCGTATCTTCAGAAAGTTCGGTCTTTCCGGTAAGTCCTTCATTCCGATGCTGATCGGAACGGGCTGCGGAATTCCCGGAATCATGGCTTCGCGCACAATAGAGAATGAGCGCGACCGCCGCATGACGATAATGACCACCACCTTCATCCCCTGCGGCGCGAAAGTTCCCTTCATCTCGATGATCGCGGGCGCTATCTTCGGCGGCTCGGCTTGGGTCGCGACCTCGGCTTACTTCCTCGGAATGGCTGCCATCATCATCTCGGGCATCATGTTAAAGAAGACCAGGATGTTCGCCGGTGATCCCGCTCCGTTCGTCATGGAGCTCCCGGCTTATCACCTTCCGACTGTCGGAAACGTCCTCCGCTCGATGTGGGAGCGCGGCTGGTCCTTCATCAAGAAGGCCGGTACGATCATCCTTCTCTCGACCATCTTCGTCTGGTTCACCACCTACTTCGGATTCGCTCCTGACGGCTTCAGAATGCTCGATGAAAGCGAAATAGACTACTCGATCCTCGCAAAGATCGGCGGAGCTATCTCGTGGCTCTTCATCCCGCTCGGCTGGGGCAACTGGCAGGCGGCTGTCGCTTCGATCACCGGACTTGTCGCCAAGGAGAATATCGTCGGTACTCTCGGTATCCTCTACGGTGCTGACGGAAATGTCTACGCTACTCTCGCCTCGGTCTTCACCAAGGTCGCGGGCTACTCGTTCCTCGCGTTCAACCTCCTCTGCGCTCCCTGCTTCGCGGCTATCGGCGCTATCAGGCGTGAGATGAACAGCGCTAAGTGGACATGGTTCGCGATCGGCTATCAGTGCGGCTTCGCTTATGTTGTCGCTCTGATCGTAAATCAGTTCGGTCTGCTCTTCACCGGTCATGTCAATGTCATCGGACTTATCTTCGCTATCGCGGCTGTGGCTGGCATCATTTACATGCTCGTCCGCCCGTACAAGGAAGCTACAAAGCTCACCACCAACGTCAAGGTAAACGCGTAAAGCGTGCCTTGCGCCCCTGAAAGGAGATCATAAAATGCTTGCAACAGTTTTAATCAGTCTGGCTCTCGTGATCATAGTCGCGCTTATCGTCTGGTCTGTACTCCGCGACAAGAAAAACGGCAAGTCGACCTGCGGATCGAATTGCGCGCATTGCAGCATGGCAGGCTCCTGCCACGGGAAGCACAACTGATCCCAAGAATGGCGGGAGATGCGTAAAGCGTCTCCCGCCGCGCTTTTTAAGGAAACGCTGATTTAAGGAAACGCTGATTTAAGGTTGTTTTCACGTGAAAACTCCATTTATTCAGCTTATTCCTAAGGTTGTTTTCACGCGAAAAAGCCCTAAATTCATGCCTTTTTCGCGTGAAAACTCCAGTTCTTCAGCTTATC
>CAKSOR010000185.1 GCA_934477985.1 uncultured Eubacteriales bacterium | reverse complement strand
TAGCGATACTCCGCGAGATCGAGCGGATAAACCCGGAAGAAACGCTGTCCGGCGATGGAAAGCATTACATAGGCGACGTGATACGATTCATAAATGACAATTACGCCGACCCGATTGACTCGGACACGATCGCTAAGCGCTTCTTCATCAGCCGCACCAAGCTCGACCGCGATTTCGGAATATATACCCAGACGAGCGTGCGGAAGTTCATCACGAGCGTCCGGCTGAAGAACGCGCTGAGATTCATGCGCTCGGGGGTCAATGTCGGCGATTCCGCGGCGCGGTCGGGCTTCAACGACGTGTCGCACTTCATAAGAACCTTCCGGCAGTGCTATGGGCTTTCGCCGCACAGATATGTGACCGAGTATGGCAATTCGGTGATATACAGGCAGGTCGTTGAGCCGGGGCACTACAATCCGGAAAAGTGAACCCGGCGGGACTCAGATTGGGCGATGTACCGCCGATCCGCCGGGCAATTCATGAAGAGAGAACTCCGCGTGGCGCTCTGGTCACGCGGAGTTCTTTTGATTATTCCTTTTCGCCGACTTCCTTTTCGAGCTCTCCTCTTATTGCCGCGAGCTTGTCCGGCGTGATGTGTCCTTTTGTGCGCTCAAAGTACGCGACGCTGTTGCGTGCCAGCAGCAGGAACTCGTTGTTCAGCGTCCTGCCCTCGCTCTTCGCCACGTAGAAGAGCTTTTCGAGAAGGTCGTCGCTTATGCGCAGAGGGATGGTCTTCTGATTTCTCATATCGTTTTCTCCTGTTTTTTTCTTGATTTTACCACACCGCGGGTGAAAAGTCAACCTTTTTTTGAAACTTTATCGGAAATTCGTCTTTCGCTATTGATTTTCTTGCCGGATTATGGTAAAATATTTACAAATAAATCATATCATGGGGGACAGATCATGCTTTCAATAGTTCATTCGGCGGGACTCTCGGGAATAGACGGCTTTCCGGTCGGCGTGGAGTGCGACACTCAGGACAAGATACCGCGCTTTGAGATCATCGGACTTCCGGGCACGGCTATAAAGGAATCAAAGGACCGCGTGACCTCGGCTATGGGAAACAGCGGATTTCTTATGCCCGAGGTGGCGATAACGGTCAATCTCACTCCAGCCGACCGCAAGAAAGAGGGGTCTTCCTATGACCTCGCGATCCTTATCTCGGTCATGCTCTCGACCGGGCAGTTCCATATGTCGGATATGCTCGAGAAGTCCTGCTTTATCGGCGAACTCTCGCTCTCGGGCGGGGTATTGCCGGTGCGCGGCGTGCTCTGCATGTGCCTTGCCGCCAAGGAAGCCGGACTCACGGAGATTTTTGTCCCGGCTAAGAACGCCGGCGAGGCTTCGGTCGTCGACGGCGTCAACATATACGGAGTCAGGGATGTGCGGTCGGTGATACAGCATCTTACGGGAGAATGTCCGATTGAGCCGACGGTGTTTAACCGAGCGATGTTCAGCTCGGAGCGCGAGAGGGTTCTGCTCGACTTCTCGGATGTCAAGGGACAGGAGAAGGTCAAGCGCGCGCTTGAGATCGCCGCGGCGGGCGGGCACAATGTCCTGCTGATCGGCCCTCCCGGCACGGGCAAGTCTATGCTCGCCAAGAGACTGCCGGGGATACTTCCTGAGATGAGTTTTGAGGAGGCGATCGAGACGACCAAGATTCACTCGGTCGCCGGGATGCTGCCCGAGGATGTCTCGCTTCTGACTCACAGACCCTTCCGTCAGCCGCACCATACGATGTCCGCGCCGAGTCTCGCTGGAGGAGGCGCTAATCCGATGCCGGGCGAGATCTCGCTGGCTCACAACGGCGTGCTGTTTCTCGATGAGCTGCCCGAGTTCAACAAGAACGTCACCGAGGCTCTGCGTCAGCCGCTCGAGGACGGCAAAGTGACTATAACGCGGACGTCGGGGAAGGTCACGTATCCGTCGTCCTTCATGCTTGTCGCGGCGATGAATCCCTGCAAGTGCGGGCACTACGGCGATCCGAACGGAAAGTGCACCTGCAAGCCCGCCGACCGCGAGAAATATCTCGCGAAAATCAGCGGTCCGCTGCTCGACAGGATAGACATTCAGGTTGAGGTTCCGGCGCTGAGCTACGATGAGCTCTCCGCGCCGAGAAACGGCGAGTCCTCGACTGTTGTGCGCGAGAGGGTCAACCGGGCGAGAAAGTACGCGGTCGAGCGCTTTGAAAAGGCGAGCGCCGCGGACGACCGCGTGCCGATGATCTACCGGAACGCCGACATGTCGTCAAGGCATCTTTCGATGTTCTGCCGACTTGAGGGCGGGGCGAAGGAGGTCATGGAGCAGGCTTACGCCAAGCTCGGGCTCTCGGCGCGCGGCTATGACCGGCTGCTCAGGGTAGCGAGGACGATTGCCGATCTCGATTCGAGCGAGGAGATAAAGGCGAACCACATCGCCGAAGCGGTTCAGCTCCGGAGTCTTGACCGGAAGTACTGGTGACGCTCCGGCGCTCTCGCCGTGTTTTTCTCGCCGCAGGATTTTTCGCCGGAAATTTCCGGTCTGGCGGGCAATAAATTTACACTTATGACATTGCACCGCGAAAAATACTGTGATATAATATATGTATATTAAAATTGTTCGATAACCCTCCCGACATGTCAATCAGATTGCCGACTTACGTTGCCAATCTGATACGCTAAGGTCGGGTTATCGAACAAGTCTGTTGTTTTCAGTACCGCCCGTCGGGCGGACTGATATTTTTCCCGCGTTTTGCGGAATCCCGCTGAAAGGAAACTTTGGATAAGAGATGAAGATAGGACTCGACGTCGGCTCGACGACACTCAAGTGCGTTGTGCTCGACGATGATGATAAGATAATTTACAAGTCGTACAAGCGCCATTTCGCGCAGATAACCGAATCGACAGTCGCTCTGCTCGAGGAGCTGATGAAGGAGATTCCCGGCGCTTCCGGCGCGGTGCTCTCGGTCTCGGGCTCTGCCGGAATGGGCATGGCGGAGGCGAGCGGAATCGGCTTCGTTCAGGAGGTCTACGCGACCCGGCTCGCCGTCAAGAGGCTGATTCCCGACGCTGATGTCGTAATTGAGCTCGGCGGTGAGGACGCGAAGATACTCTATCTCGACCGGACGATGGAGGTTCGCATGAACGGCTCCTGCGCGGGCGGTACGGGCGCTTTCATCGACCAGATGGCGACTCTGCTCGCGGTCACTCCGGACGATCTCAATGAGCTTTCACACGGCTCGGAGAAGATTTACACGATCGCGTCGCGCTGCGGTGTCTTCGCCAAGAGCGACATTCAGCCGCTTATAAATCAGGGCGCGCGCAAGGAGGACATTGCCGCGAGTATCTTCGGCGCTGTCGTCAATCAGACTATCGCCGGACTCGCTCAGGGGCGTCCGATCACCGGAAAGGTCGTCTATCTCGGCGGACCGCTCACGTTTATGGACGGACTCCGCGCGGCGTTTGACAAGGCGCTCGGACTTGTCGGGGTCTGTCCCGAGAACTCGCTCTATTTCGTCGCGATGGGCGCGGCGTTCGGCTCGGACATCGGAAGCGTCTCGGCGACGCTCGCCGAAGGGCTCGAGCGGATAAAGAGCTACAAGACCGATGGCAAGTATCTCGCCTGCCCGCCGCTCTTCGCTTCGAAGGCTGAATATGATGAGTTTGAGAAGCGCCATGCCGCCGACAGGGTTGAATTCGCCGACCCGGAGGGCTACAAGGGCAGGGCTTATCTCGGAATCGACGCGGGCTCGACGACTGTGAAGGCGGTCGTGATGAACGAGAACCGCGACATACTTTATTCGCTCTACCGTCCGAACAGCGGAAATCCCGTGCCGATAATAAGAGAGTTCCTGATGGATTTCTACGCGAAGTATCCGGATATAAAGCTCGCAGCGTCGGCGGTCACCGGCTACGGCGAGGAGATCGTAAGGAACGCTTTCGCGGTTGACTACGGGATCGTCGAGACGATGGCGCACTTCTTCGCGGCGAAGAAGTTCATGCCGGAGGTAGACTTCATAATCGACATCGGCGGACAGGATATTAAGTGCTTCAAGATACATAACGGCGCGATCGACAACATATTCCTCAATGAGGCCTGCTCGTCGGGCTGCGGATCGTTTTTACAGACCTTCGCCGGGGCGCTCGGGCAGAATATCGCGGATTTCGCGAAGGAAGGACTCTTCGCCAAAGCTCCGGTCGACCTCGGCTCGCGCTGCACGGTCTTCATGAACTCCTCGGTCAAGCAGGCTCAGAAGGACGGAGCGACGGTTGACAACATCTCGGCGGGGCTCTCGATCTCGGTCGTCAAGAACGCTCTGTACAAGGTCATCAGAGCCGCGAGCGCCGATTCGCTCGGACAGCATATCGTCGTTCAGGGCGGCACGTTCCTCAACGACGCGGTGCTCCGCGCGTTTGAGCAGGAGATCGGGCGGAATGTCGTAAGGCCGAATATCGCGGGACTCATGGGCGCTTACGGCGCGGCTCTTTACGCGTTTGACAAGAGCCGGTCGATTAAGGGGCTTGAGGTCGTGTCGACGCTGCTTGACGCTAAAAAGCTCGCCGAGTTCAGGCACGATGTCAAGGTCACCACCTGCGGACTCTGCGAGAATCACTGCCGTCTGACTATCAACACCTTTGACGGCGGGCGGAAGTTCATCGGCGGAAACCGCTGCGAGCGTCCGACGCTCGGCGGAAAGAAGCATGAGCATTTTGATCTCTACGAGTACAAGCTGGGACTTCTGAACGCCTACGCCGACGCTCCGAAGCCCGAGAAATCCCGCGGCAGGATCGGACTTCCGATGGGACTCAACATGTATGAGATGCTGCCGTTCTGGCACAGGTTCTTCACATCGCTCGGGTTTGAGGTCGTCGTCTCGCCGAGAAGCGACCGGAAGCTCTATATCTCGGGTCAGCACACGATTCCGTCGGATACCGTCTGCTTCCCGGCGAAACTGATGCACGGACACATCGAGGCGCTTCTCAAGGAGGGCGTCGACGCGATATTCTATCCCTGCATGACCTACAACTTCGACGAGAAGCTCGGAGACAACCACTACAACTGTCCGGTCGTCGCTTACTATCCCGAGGTGATCAGCGCGAATGTTCCGGGGCTTTCGGCGACGAAGTTCATAAAGGATTACATCGGCGTGCACAGACCGAAGGACTTCAAGAAGAAGATATTCGAGATACTCGGAAAGTATTTCGACGGGCTTGACGCCTCGCTGGTCGCCGCCGCTTGTGACGCCGCCTATGCCGAGCGCGAGAAGTTCCTTGCCGACGTCAGGGCGAAGGGCGCGGAGTACATAAAGCTAGCGCGTGAGAAGGAAATGCCGATAATTGTGCTCGCGGGACGTCCTTACCATGTCGACCCCGAGATAAACCACGGTATCGACCGGCTTATCTGCGAGTGCGGCGCGGTCGTCGTCACCGAGGACTCGGTAAGCGACCATGTGAAGAAGTTCAGTACGGCGGTTCTGAACCAGTGGACCTATCACTCGAGGCTCTACGCCGCGGCGCGGTACATTGCCGGGCAGGAGGACATGAATCTCGTTCAGCTCGTGTCGTTCGGCTGCGGAGTCGACGCGATAACGACCGACGAGGTTCGCGAGATACTCGAGCGCGAGGGAAAGATCTACACGCAGATAAAGATCGACGAGATCACGAATCTCGGCGCGGTGAAGATAAGGCTTAGAAGTTTGTTTGCGGCTTGTGAGGCTGCTAAGCGCACTGACGCTGATAACTGACGATGCTTCGAGGCTGACGCTGCCGCGAAATATATCTGACTACACAACGAGAGGAAAAACTCATGAAAAAATTCACACTCGGAACTCCTGAAAAGCTCGTTCCTTCGCTCTACTGCAAGGGCTTCAATTACGTTGAGACTGAGGTCTCCTATCCTGCTTCGAACTTTGTGACGAGACTCACCC
>CAKSOR010000184.1 GCA_934477985.1 uncultured Eubacteriales bacterium | reverse complement strand
GGACTGTGTTCTTGTCCTGATCGTGGAACTGCGGCTGACGGTTGATCGTCCACGACAGATACCAGTTGTCGGTGCTGTCCTTGACAGTGACTATGCCGCCGGTCGTGACCTTTCCGGCGCGCGGATCGCGCTTGCAGATGCTCATGATGTGACCGATTATCTCCTCGTTCGAGGTCGCGACGGTCGCGCTCATCCAGTTGGTCGCCTCAAAATCGCCGCAGAACTTGTCGGGATTGCCGTACTCGCCCTCGGTCGCCTGAGCGGCGATGTTCTTCCAGAGATCCCACGACTCTCCGACACAGTTCTTGACATTCGAGATGTCAGGCGCGTGAGTCTGGTCGCCGTAGCAGGAGGTGTCGGTGCAGCAGCCGTTCGTGATGAAGACGAGGTCGTTCTCGGTGAGCTCAACAGTCTCGGTCTTGCCGTCCTTTTCAAAGACAAGCTGCTTTGCGGTTCTGACGCCGTCCTTGTTGTCGATGACGACGTTCTTGACGTCGATTCCGTACTCGACCTTCACGCCGTGCGACTCAAGATACTTCACGAGCGGAAGAATCATGCTCTCGTACTGGTTGTACTTCGTGAAGCGGAGCGCCGAGAAATCCGGGAGTCCGTCGATGTGGTGGACATAGCGGCAGAGGTAGCGCTTCATCTCGAGCGCGCTCGACCAACGCTGGAAAGCAAACATCGTCTGCCAGTAGAGCCAGAAGTTGGTGCTCCAGAAGGAATCGGGAAGGACATCGGAGATTTTCTTGTCCTCGAGATCCTTTTCAGGGGTGATGAAAAGCTTCGAGAGCGCGAGAGCCGATTCCTTGTCGAGTGTGAACTTGCCGTCGGTGTGAGCGTCCTCGCCGCGGTTGACCGACGCGCGGCAGAGCGAGTAGTTCGGGTCGTGCTTGTTCAGCCAGTAGTACTCATCGAGCACCGAAACGCCGGGAGTCTCGATCGACGGAACGTCGCGGAACATGTCCCACATGACCTCGAAATGGTTGTCCATCTCGCGTCCGCCGCGCATGTAGAAGCCCTTCGTGACGTCCTTGCGACCGTCGCAGCTTC
Organism: uncultured Eubacteriales bacterium; assembly: GCA_934477985.1. Taxonomy (GTDB): domain Bacteria; phylum Bacillota; class Clostridia; order Oscillospirales; family CAG-272; genus Flemingiibacterium. Next base: position 4,852 of record CAKSOR010000184.1, on the reverse strand, counting down.
CTCCGGCGAGGTCTAACTTTTCGAGCACGTGGATGTTTTCGCCCTTCATCTGTCCGTCGCGGACGAGGTAGAATGCCGCCGAGAGTCCGGCGAGACCGGTTCCGATGATGTAAGCCGACTTGTTGTCGACGCCCTCGGGCTTTTCGGGATGTGCGAAAGATTCATAGGTTCCTGCGGAATAATACATGATTTTTTCCTCCATATTTTCTTTTTGTAAGGGGTTTTCCTTTGTTGTGACTATATTATATCATACCCGGAAAAAGAAAACAATATGCAGAAAAAACGCTCTGCACGAATTTCAGGCAGAGCGGCGAAAGCGTATGATTTTTAGGCAGAAAAACGGTTTTGTCACATGAAATTGCGATTGCGGAGCTCTCGGGTCGTCTTGCCGGTGCGCTTTTTGAGAAGCCTTATCAGATAGTTGGCGCTGCCGAACGAACAGCGCTCGGCGATCTCGTCGACCGGCAGATCGGTGGTCTTCAACATCCGCATAGCCATGCCGAGCTGGTGCTCGAGGCGAATGCTCACAGGAGTCGTCCCGGCGGCGCGGAAAGCGGCGTAGAGTCCCGATTCGCTGACGTTGCAGAAGCGCGCGACCTTTGAGATCGGCTCGGAGAGATGCGCTCTCATATACTCTGTCGCCTTTGTGACAAGCGGGTCGGGGCGGTCGGCGTCGGACGAGAGACTCGGGATTATCTCGCTCATCAGCAGGTAGACAAGTCCGACCGAGCGGCAGTTGACCTCGCCGATCGAGACTATCTCGTCAAAAAGTCTGGCGGCTTCGGCGCTCGGGATGAATTTGCGCATACCGAAATTTCCGCCGTCCCTCGGCATCAGCATGAAACCGAACGAGTCCCACCAGATGGCGTCATCACCGCGCCAGTAGGAGCGGTAGCCGAGTCCCTGCGGGATATAGAAATAGTCGCCCGGGTGGACGATCATCTCGCCTTCCGCGCTGACAAAGCGCCCCTCGCCGCTGATCATCCTTGCAATATAGTGACATGGACAGCCCCTGCTGTGGTCACGCTCGTGCCTGACACTCAGCCGGAATTTGTTTATCGTGACTGCCGGTTCGTTTTCAATCATGAACATTTTCGGGTCCTCCGGTTCGTAACGCTGTCTTATTATATCACTTTTTTGCCGCCCTGTCAAGTGCGGCGGCGCTCACCTTTCGATATTTCGAGTAATTTTCCGAAAATTCAATAATTCTGACTGGATATTATCCTCCGGATGTGGTAAAATATACACATACGGAGGTGTTTTTATGTGTACAGCTGCAACTTATCTCACAAGGGACTTTTATTTCGGTCGGAATCTCGACTATGAGCGCTCGTGGGGCGAGAGCGTCGTAATCACACCGCGCGGGTTTGAGCTTGAAATGCGCTCGGGCGAGGTGATACGCGGGCACTTCGCGATGATCGGCATGGCGCACGTCAGGAACGGCTACCCGCTCTACTACGACGCGGCGAACGAGAAGGGTCTCTGCGTCGCCGGGCTGAATCTCGCCCAGAGCGCCGCGTACGGAAAGCCGGTTGAAGGGCGCGAGAATGTCGCGCAGTTTGAGTTCATCCCGTGGCTGCTCGCGAAATGCGCGAACGTCAGGGAGGCACGCGCGTTGATCGGTCGTATGAACCTTACCGGAGAGCGGTTTGAACCCGAAATGCCGGCGGCGCGACTTCACTGGCTGATCGCCGACCGAGAGGAATGTATCGTCCTCGAATCGCTGAGCGATGGTCTGCGCGTCCACGACAACCCTTTCGGAGTGCTGACGAACGAACCGCCATTCCCCGTCCAGGCGCTTATGCTGACAAACTATCAGAACGTCACGGCAAAGCCTGTCGAGAGCCGTTTCGGTCTCAGACTCGGAGCGTACAGCCGCGGAATGGGCGGAATCGGACTTCCGGGAGACCTTTCATCGACGTCAAGATTTGTCCGCGCGGCGTTTGTGCGCGCCAATTCGCGCTCCGGGGATTCCGAGGAGGAGAGCGTCAGTCAGTTCTTCCACATTTTGGAGTCGGTCGAACAGCAGCGCGGCTGCTGCGAGCTTGAGAGCGGCGAGTGCGAGTACACGATCTACTCGTCCTGCGTGAACGCCGACAAGGGGATTTACTATTACAAAACCTACGACAGTTTGTCTGTAAAAGCTGTCGACATGCGCCGCGAAAATCTCGACTCGGCAAACCTGATCGCCTTCCTGCTCGACAGCTCCGCGCGGATCGAACGCCTGAACTAAAAAAGCACGGTGGAGTCAGACTCCACCGCTTTTTCTTCAGCTGCCGCTCACTTTCGCGGTTTCGACCCGTGCTCTCTTCGCGGGCTCGCAGACCAATTTTGAGTGCCTGAACATCGCCGTCAGCGCGATTGAAAGACAGCCAGCCATCAGCGCGAATTCCTTCGTCATGAAGAACCATCCGGTCGAGATCAGCGCGAAGAGCCCGAATGTAACGAGACTCCGCACGCGGTTCGGACTTATCTTCCAGACCGTCGAGAAGAAGATGTACAGTCCGGCGAGCACAAGCCCGATGCGGCTGACCGGAAGAAGCGCGATCATCTCGCCAAACGCCGTCGCGATGCACTTTCCGCCGCGGAAATGGTCAAACGGAGCGGTCGCGTGCCCGAGCACAGGCATCCAGAGAAGCCCCGCGAATCTGAAATCGCTCGTGTCGAACATCATAACCGCGATAAAGACCGGCAGAAAGCCCTTGAGTAAATCGAGAAGCAGGCAGATCATCCCCATCGGAACGCCGCAGTTCTTGAAGACGTTCGCCGAACCGGGATTTCCGTCGTCGCTGAGCTTGCAGATGTCCTTTTTCATGAATAACCGCGGCAGAAGCCGACTGAACATCACGCTTCCCAAAAGGTAGCCTCCGACATACAGTGCCGTCCAGATAAGTCCGTCCTTCATTCAATCACCCTCATAGCAATTCTGTCCGCGGCGTCTGCATAGCTGTTCTGACGCTGAGCCGCGATTATCTTTGCCGATCTCTCGGGCGAGTTCATCAGCGAAAGCGCCTTGATGACCGCCTCGTGCAGCCCGTCGGCTTTCAGCGACATTCCGCGCGACGAAAAGAATTCGATGTTTTTCGCCTCGCAACCGGTGTAAGTCAGGAGCTGAACCAGCGGAATTCCGCTCACAGCCGCCTCGGTCGAGGTGAGTCCGCCCGGCTTTGAGATCATCGCGTCGGCGGCGTTCATGTAGAGGTTGACCTCGTCGGTGAACGCGACCGTCTTTATACGTCCGCTCGAGCCGAAGCGCCGGTCGATCTCCTCCTTCATCTCGTTGTTCCGCCCGACCAGAATGTACGCGCGGAAATTATTTTTCATCGAGGCGATCTCGCCGCAGAGCTCGTATATGTTCCCGCAGCCGACTCCGCCGCTCATGACGAGCAGCATTTTCTCGTTCTGCGGGATGCCGAGCCTTTCGCGCGCCTCGGATTTCGGGACATGCTTTGAAAACCTTTCGCTGACCGGAATTCCGGTCGGAATGAGCCTGCTCTGCGGCATGCCGTGAAGAATCATCTCGTGCCGCAGGTCATCGTGCGGAATGAAATAACCGTCAAGCTTTGTCTCCTCGAAGAACGGCACGCAAGTGTAGTCGGTCAGCACACCGTAGCAGGGCACTGAAAATCCGCGCTTTTTGAGCGCCGTCACCGCCTCCATCGGGAAAAGGTGCGTACAGACGACCCGGTCATAGCGATTCTCGGCGATATAGCGTCCGAGTCGCTCGGAATAGACCTTGTTCGCGAGATATACGGGTGAGGTTATTTTGGTCGAGCTGTAAATATCACCGGCTTTGTAGAGCGCGCCGAAGAGTCTGGGGGCTTTTCTGAGTATTTCGGTGTAGACCGCCGACGCAATGTCGCCCGCGCGGCACTCGTCGAAGGAGAGCGGGTCAACCAGTTTGTTTTCGACACCGATCCGGTCAAGCGCCTCGCCGACCGCGCGCGCCGCGCTGTTGTGTCCGCAGCCGGTATCGCAGCTGAGAAGCAGGACTTTCATTTTATTCCTCCTGGCATAAACAGAATATGACTTATTCCACGGGAACACTGGTTTATGGTTGCTTTTACGCTGAAAAGCCCATAAATTCAAGCCTTTTCAGCGCAAAAACCCGATTTATCCAGCCTATCCCTTCATGATTATTATACCACATGTAAAAAAATATTGCAATGGACAAATCCGGGGTTTTGTTTAAGAAAAAAGCGCTGACGCAACAAGCGCCAACGCTTTTTGTTCATTTCATCGCTTCAACAACCGCGGCGAGCTTGGTCTCAAGCGCGTTCTTGTTGCTCTCAAAAACCGACGCCCAGTTCGTGTTGTTGTCCGACACCGCGTTGCGGAACATCGACCAGGTCAGGCTTGACAAACTGTCGTTGAATATTCTTCCGAAGTCCCAGGACATCGAGCCGCGGATAATATCGTACATCTTCGCGGTCTGATCGTCCGACGAGTACTTGACCTTCAGCGCGACCTCAAAGAGCGCCGGGGATGTCGTTCTGTACGCCTCTGAACCGAGCGCCTCGATGACTGCCGCCGACATATCCGGGTCTTTGGCGTCCTTCGGAATTCCGTAAAGTATGTACGGGAACGACGCTATAGTGCAGTAGTTCTCCTGCGACTCGTCATACTTCGGCACGGGAAGGATTCCATAATCGAACTTCGCGTCGCGGAGCATGTTCGCGCCGAGCGCCACCTCGCCGACCGAGAAGAGAATATTTCCGCCCTCAAATCTGAAATATGCTTTCGGGTCGCTGTTATCATAGTCGCTCGCCCATACGTCGCCACTGTCGTGCATGAAGCCCGCGAGCTTTACGACCAGATCGTGAACCTTCTGACCGCTGTAATCCTTCGAGAT